>JBCDBE010000113.1:0-10413 GCA_039184365.1 Bacteroidota bacterium
AAAGGCCCCTTGGTATTAAAAAAGGCCTTGACAGGAAGTTGAACGTCTTAAATGGTTTAGTTCACTGCTCCTTATTCCTTTTCAAAGGTGTTCATGAAACATTTAAGGCAACAAAAATGCCCCCGTAGAAAGGCGAGGGCGTCCTTAACCTGTGAATCATCCCTAAAATTAGGATTCTGACCGAGCGGAGCGACCGATGAATACCTTTGAAGAACAATGAATAAGTACATGAATAAAACAATTCACAACCCTGTTGCTACAATTGTAGATGTCCATCCCCTGTGAATCATCCCTAAAATTAGGATTCTGGCCGAGTGAAGCAACCAATGAAGACCCTTTTTTGAAAGTAAACATTCAATGAATCACAATTCACAAGTAATGAAGAATTTAAGTGACCGAAAACCATCCTAATCAATATGCAAATAAAAAGCCCCGAAGCGCTTTAACTTCGGGGCAAAAACTAAATGTTATGGAAACCCAGCTATTGCATCATAAAATTGATTGGGATACTATAGCCAACTTTTGCTGGACGTCCGCGCTGCATTCCCGGTTTCATTTGTGGAAGGGAGGCTATAATTCGCACAGCTTCCTCTTCCAAAAGGCGATCCGGTCCACGTTTTCTAATGTTCGAAACTTTACCATCGGCACCGATTTCAAACTGTAGGAATACCCTACCACTAATGCCCATTTCAAGTGCGGTAGCAGGATAATTGAAGTTCTTCTGAATGTGTTCCTGTATCTTTTGATTAAAGCATGCCTTTCGTTCGGCTTCCGTATCCAAAGTTTCACATCCAGGGAAAACAGGTACTTTTTCAATAACGGCAAAGGGTACGGAGATGTCCTCTTCCTCATCGCCAACGGCCACATCATCAACACTAACAATGGAATCTTCGACAAACTTGTCCTGACTACTTTCGGTACTTTCAATAATGGTTTCCTCCACTTCTTCCATATCCTCGACTACTTCGATAACATCGGGAGCAGCAGGAGGAGGTGGAGGAGGTGTAGTCCTTACGGTTTGGGTAATAGGTACCTCTTCATCCATGGTATCCGTTACATTCAATACATTGACAAATTCTTCATTGGTCGCATAGGTTTTATGTTCCAATAAACGCCAAGTGGTAAATAATACGATAGTCAACCCAATAACAAAGTATAGGCCACTATTTCTACTTAAATCGGCTTGTGGGTTTTTCTTGAGTTCCATGACATTTTACTTATAATTCTTTGTTAAAAGTAAAATTCAATACCGGTATAAAACATGATATTTGTCAAGTTCTCAATTTTAACACATTTATTTTGGGAATTCTTTAATTTTTTTGGAAGTAATGTCTTCTATGTTTCTTTGAAAGAACGTGGTTTTTAGGTGAACGGCTACCCGTATTCTATCGTAGTTATCTTTCCTTACATGTGTTTTAAAATAGCCTGCCTCCATAGAGATGTCTTTCCCAATTTTACCGCCAATGCCCAAAAAGAAACGGTTTTGATCGATATGTAGCTCGTCAAAGTTGAAAAAAGGTTCATCCGTACACTTTATGTACATGTTTTTGGTCACGTTCTTTTTAAATTCCAATCGGTAGCGGAATCGAACGTTGAAAAGATTGTCCGTTGGTTTTGTAATCCACCGATTTTCTAGCCGGAAGCGATGTTTGATATGCTTTCCAGCTTTTAGGGAAGCCTCCTCGTACAGCCAAAATTGCGTGGTCAAGGTTTCAAATTCATGATGGTACAGCGGTTGTGAATCTACATATGCCGTTCCCAAGGTCAATTTGAGATTGGGGTTGGTCTTGTAGGAAACCCCTGTTCTTATGAAACCAAACTCTGTTTGTTCCGTCCAGTTTTCATAACAAAGGATGCCTACCACTGGAATGCTCCATCGTTCGGAAATTTCATTGTCCATGGAGAAGACCATCCAGCTTCCAATATCATTTTTAGTACTTTCTTGACTTTGGAGACGTAAGGATAGCAGAAAAAATAGAACTAGGGGAAAAAGCTTTGAAGTCAGATTTAAACGTTGGCAGTTAAAAAAAATTCCCATACCGTAATCTTAAATACCGGCGCAAGTTCCCCAATAAACCATTCGCAAAGAATGACATTGGTCATATTTGTAACCAAAACTTTAAAATTGCAGTAAAAAAATACAAACCTGACATCCATCATATTTTAGAATGGGGACGCCCCATACTTTTGGATTGAAATTGAATTACAAATAAAATTTCATAGGTATGAGCAGTATTAAAAAAATTTTAATCCCCTTTGACTTCACCGAGCCGGCAATTGCGGCCTTGGACTATACCCTCAATTTTGTGGGTTGGGAAACTCCCATAGAGGTCATTGCCCTCTATGTAAGCGGAAGTGAAGTTAGCAATGTGGAGCGGAAGGAAGCCAAGGAGAATTTTGCCAAAATTGCAGATTCCCTTAATAGAAGAACCCATTTTCACCCGGAATTAATGATTTCGCAAGGTGATTTGACCAATGGCATACTTAATGCCAGAAAAAGACTTAATGCGGACCTGGTCATCATGGGAACGTTGGGGGATTCCAGTGTTGAGGAGCATATTACCAATACTTCTGAATTGGTACTTTTGGTGGATAGTCCCATAATCACCGTTCCCTATGGAAGTGAGGCTAAAACTCCAAAAGATATCGCACTTGTGCTGGGTAAAGAGGAAATAGAGCGACCCAAGGTTTTGGGATTGCTGTTGGGTATAGCACGATCCTTCAATGCGAAAGTCCATGTGCTGACGATTTACAAAGAGTCCATTTATGGTGAAAAAGTACTTGTTGAAACCAATGAGAATACTTTGGAATACTATCTGGAACATTTTTATGCCGAACACAATTTTGAAAAGAATCAAGATATTGAAAAAGGTATTCTGGATTACATAGAGGAGAAAAATATTGATTTGCTGGTCATTCTTCCGCGCAATCATGCCCAAAAAACCAAACCATCAGAAGGTCGATTAACAAAACTGCTCACACTTCATTCCAGTGTGCCAGTATTGACCTTGGATTAATCTGTAAGCCACCTTGATGATTACTCTTTTAATAATTCTTACCATTACAATTGTACTGTTCATATGGGGGAAGTTCCCACCGGATGTTGTGGCGTTAATTGCAATGATTAGCCTTTATCTAACGGGGATTTTGACCGTTGAGGAAGCATTGAGCGGATTTAGCAATGCAACGGTGATTATGATTGCAGCCCTTTTCATTATTGGAGAGGGCCTTTCAAGAACAGGTTGGACCGCACTAGCAGGACAGCGCTTTGTGAGTTGGGCAAAAAACAGCGTTCCCAAATTATTGGTTATTGTGACCTTGGGGGCAAGTGTGCTTTCTGGGTTTGTTAGTAATACCGGTACGGTGGCAGCACTGCTTCCTGTTACCGTTTCCGCGGCTTGGAGCGCTGGAACCTTGCCCTCAAAGTTATTGATGCCAGTGGCATTTGGTTCCAATACAGGAGGATTGTTGACCCTTACAGGAACTCCTCCAAACATTATCGCCAGTAACACCTTGGTCGAAAATGGCGTAGAGGGATTTAGTTTTTTTGAATTTGCCCTTATCGGAATTCCGTTGCTGATCATTACGATACTCTACTTTAGGTATGTGGGCTATAGATTGATGCCATCCAACACAACAAGTGAAAAACCTGCAGACATTGATGTTGAGCTGCACAAATGGATTGAAAACTACAGCGTAGGGGACAATTTGTACCGTCTTCGCATCCGGTCCATGTCCCCCTTGATAAATACCAAAATTGGAGATTGGGATTTTGAGGGGAAACATCAAATTTCGATTACACGTCTAAGGCGAAGGCACCCAAGTACCCTGCAGAAAAAAGTACCATTGTATGTGGAATTGCCGGAACCCGATACTGAGATACGTTACCACGATATCATTACGGTTAAAGGTAGTGCCGAAGCCGTGGATAAGCTTGCGCTTAAGTTTTCATTGGGCGTCATTCCGAACCCGTCTGAAATGGTTGCGTTAAAAAATGAGCTGATCAACCAGGAAGTGGGAATGGCAGAGATGTTCATCGCCCCAAATTCGGTTTTTGTGGGTCGTGAAATAAACTTGGGACACTATCTAAAACAAACCAATGTCCAATTGCTCGCTGCCTCAAGGGACAATCGTCCGCTAAAGGGAAAAATCAAGATTGAAGCGGGTGATGCGTTTGTGATCCGCGGTAATTGGGAGAACATAGAAACCCTAAAGAATCTTTATGAAAATGTGGTGATTTCCGGGAGTCCTGAAGCGATGTCCAAAAATGTATCACAATTGACACCAAAAAGTTACATCGCCATGGCCACCTTGGTCCTAATGATCTTATTGTTGGTATTTAAAGTGATGCCTGGTGCCATAGCGGCGCTAATCTGTGCAGGTATTATGATGTTGACCCGATGTGTTCCTATTTCAAAAGCTTACAAAGGTATCAGTTGGACAAGTGTGGTGATGATTGCGGCCATGATTCCCATGGGGTTGGCCCTCCAAAAAACCGGGGTGGCCCAAATGGCTGCCGAAGGCTTGGTCAATGCTCTGGGGAGTGTACATCCCACGGCACTTTTGGCAGGAATTTTTCTGCTGACCACAGCTTTTAGCCAAACCATAAATAATTCGGCAACGGCCGTTTTAATGGCGCCAATTGCTTTGATTGCTGCAAATTCTTTGGGTATATCACCCAAGCCATATATGATTACCGTGGCCATAAGTGCGTCAACCGCATTCTTGACCCCGGTAGGGACAACTACGAACGCCATGGTCATGACCGCGGGCGGGTACTCCTTTATGGACTATGTAAGGGTTGGTGGGCCTTTACTTTTGCTCTTTTTTATAACCACGGTACTGGTAGTACCCTTGGTGTGGAATTTTTGAAAACAATCTTTAAAATAAATAGATATGAGTGCAGTTACGGAAAAAACAAAAAATTTAGAGAAGTATGGAATAAAAGGTGCCACGGCACATTGGAACCTGGATGCAGAAACCCTTCAAAGTTTGACGGTTGAAAAAGGCATGGGCGTAGAATCGGGCAATGGGACTTTGGCCATTAATACAGGTAAGTTTACCGGGCGTTCACCTAAAGATCGTTTTTTGGTGAAGGATGACTACACTAAAGATAGAATCTGGTGGGGAAGGATAAACAAGCCCATATCACCGGAAAACTTTGATAAGCTGCAAAATGAGGTGGTCAACTATCTTTCCAATAAGGAGATTTATGTTCGGGACGCTGCCGTTTGTGCGGACCCAAGGTATAAAATGAACGTGAGGACCATTACGGAGTTTCCTTGGTCCAATTACTTCATTAAAAATATGTTCTTAAGACTTTCCGAGGAAGAGCTAGTGGATTTTGAGGAAGAATGGTTAGTGCTCTGTGCTCCTGGGTATCAGTGCCCAGATCCCAAGGAATTTGGAATCATAGCAGGTAATTTTTCCATTTTAAACTGGACCAAAAAAGTCGCTCTTGTGGGAGGTTCTGAATATCCCGGTGAAATGAAGAAAGGAATTTTTACGGCATTGAACTTCGTTTTGCCCGTGGAAAAAAATGTGCTACCCATGCACTGTTCGGCCAACGTTGGTGAAAAAGGGGATACGGCGATTTATTTCGGGCTTTCGGGAACAGGTAAGACCACCCTATCCGCTGATCCAGACAGAAAATTAATAGGGGATGATGAGCACGGATGGACCGGGGAGAACACCATATTTAATTTTGAAGGAGGTTGCTACGCCAAGGTAATTGATTTGACCGAAGAAAAAGAGCCGGATATTTATCGTGCCATTCGACCAGGCGCACTTCTAGAAAATGTGGTGTTCAAGGAAGGGACCAAAGAAGTGGATTATTTTGATAGTTCAATAACCCTGAATACACGTGTGAGCTATCCAATAGATCATATCGATAATATTCAAGTACCCTCCTATGCGGACAACCCAAAGAATATTTTCTTTTTGACCTGTGACGCTTTTGGGGTACTTCCTCCAGTATCCAAATTAACCCCTGGTCAGGCGGCATATCACTTTATTTCAGGATATACGGCCAAGGTGGCCGGTACGGAAACCGGAATTAATGAGCCCGTACCTTCTTTCTCAGCTTGTTTTGGAGGACCTTTCATGCCCTTGCACCCAACGGTCTATGCTGAAATGCTGAGCAAAAAAATGACAGAAGCTGGTGTAAATGTCTGGTTGATCAATACCGGATGGAGCGGTGGCCCTTATGGAGTCGGTTCCCGTATTAAATTGAAGTATACGCGAGCCATGATTTCTGCTATCTTGGAAGGGGAATTGGATAAGGTGGACTATGAAACACATCCCATTTTTGGATTGCATATGCCTAAATACTGCCCTGGTGTACCCACAGAAATCCTGGATCCCATGAATACATGGCTACAAAAAGGAGGATATATCAGTAAGGCGATTCAATTAGCGCACTCATTCCACATTAACTTTGATAAATTTGCGAGTGAAGCATCGGAGGAAATCTTGAACGGAGGCCCACTGATTGATTCCCATCATGAAATGAGTGATCACGTTTAATCAAAATAACTTATGTTCCTAATTGAAAATTTGGGAGAGGCTAGGTTTAAATCCCCCCTACAGTTGAGTACTGTGAGGGGGGATAATATTTTCAACTTTGTTGATGATAGTGACCGATTGGTCTACGACCTCTCTTTGGAAAATTATAATTCTTGCGTAGCACGCAATAAAGAACCTAACTTCCTGGAAAAAGCTGGCCCACGGCAAAAACTGCACTTTGATCCCCAAAAGACTACGGCCGCCATTGTGACCTGCGGAGGACTGTGCCCAGGGATCAATAATGTGATACGAGGGGTGGTCATGGCACTTTATTATTTCTATGGGGTAAAACGAATTTTGGGTGTGCCCTATGGATATGAAGGACTAAATCCAAAAATGGGACATGGTTTTGTAGAACTGACCCCAGACAAAGTAAAGGACATCCACCAATTTGGTGGTACTATTTTGGGTTCTTCACGAGGGGCCCAAGAGGTAGGTGTTATGGTCGATACTTTGGTTGGAAACCATATTGACATTCTATTTACCATAGGTGGGGATGGCACCTTAAAAGGATGTAATGCCATCGGGGAGGAAATTCAAAATAGGGGGTTGGATATTTCTGTGGTAGGAATCCCCAAAACTATTGATAATGATATTGACATCATTGACAAGTCCTTTGGTTTTGAGACTTCCTTTGATATTGCCAGTCCTATTTTACGGGATGCCCATAATGAGGCCAAGGGAGCCTATAATGGGGTTTCCATAGTTAAATTAATGGGCCGCGACAGCGGTTTTATTGCTGCTTCGGCGGCTCTGGCGCAACCTGTTGTGAACTTCGTCTTGATTCCTGAACTGGATTTTGACCTATATGGGGAAAGTGGATTCTTGGAGTCGCTCAAGAAGCGATTGGAATCCAAACGGCATGCGGTTATAGTTGTTGCGGAGGGGGCAGGTCAGCATTTGTTTGCCAAAGAGGAAGTTAGGACTGATGCTTCCGGTAATGTGCAACATGATGACATCGGCATTTTTCTAAAGGATATGATTAAGGAATATTTTAAGGACATATTCCCTATTACCGTAAAGTATATCGATCCAAGCTATATTGTTAGAAGTGCAGCGGCTAACTCCGGAGACAGTGTATTCTGTAGCGGTTTGGCGTATATGGCGGTCCATGGCGCAATGGCTGGAAAGACAAAATTTGTTGTAGGAAGGGTCAATAACAAAATGGTGTATCTCCCTATTTCCGCGGTTACCCATAAGCGAAAAAAAATCGACCTCGAAAGTGAATTTTGGTTTGCCGTTTTGCAAAGTACCGGCCAACCCTTTGTAATGTGAGGGGTGGCCAATTTCAACCAATTGCCCTTAGAACTGTAGGCCCAAGGCCTCAAAAATTCCAAGTTGATCGCCGATGATACAAAGTGGAATGGCAATTAATATGGCTATAAGGGCATAAACCATTATCCTAAGAAATAGCTCCAAAAAGCTTGTACCTATAGTAGTGTTCTGTCCCATAAGTGATTGTATTTTCTACAATATAACGATTTCTTAGGCCAAAATCGGTAAAAACACCACTTTAATTCGATTAATGGGGACCTTTGTCCATTGTATGGCACTTTAACAAAGATGAAACTACTTGGAAATTCCTAATTTTTTTGCTAGATCCTCCAGTGAAATTCCCTTGGTTTCAGGCATCGTAAATGCTACCCATAACAATTGGAGCACCATCATAGTAGAGAAAAACAAAAATATAGGCCATGGATTCTCCTTGAATATACCTATTTCACTATCCAAAAAAGTGGGGGTCAATAGGGTGATCAGGGCGGCAAAGACCCAATGGGTACCGGTTCCCCAGGATTGGCCATAAGCGCGAACCTTGTTGGGAAAAATTTCTGAAATGAATACCCAAATAACGGCACCCTGACCTATGGCATGCGATGCAATAAAAACTAAAATAAAAACGAGCAATAGGATGGAGCTTGCCCCTGAATAAAAACACCAGGCTACCATCGCCAAACTAACAATATAGCCCACAGATCCAATATACATTAACTGTTTTCGACCTAGCTTGTCGATTAGGGTAATCCCCAAAAAGGTAAAGATGAGATTGATGATTCCAATGGAGATGGAACTAAAAAGGGATTCGCCCGTAGCCAAGCCTGCCCGTTCCAGAATCTCCGGCGCATAGTAGAGCACAAAATTGATTCCTGACAATTGGTTGAAGAATGCCAAGAGAAATGCAAGAATGAGAGGCTTTCTATAGCTCCCTGAGAAAAGTTTTTCCTTTTGTTGGTTAAGTGATTCGTAAAGTGAGGCCTTGATTTCAGCTGTTCGTTGTTGTGCCTCATCCAAGTCAATGCCCAAATGGGTGAGCGCATTGATGACTTTACTATCCGATTGTTTTTTCATTACGAGCCATCTGGGGCTGTTCGGAATTTTTAAAACCAAAATGGTGTAGATAATTGCTGGAATTCCCTCGACCCCAAGCATCCAACGCCACGCTACATCCGTTGAAAAAATAGTGCCGATGAGATAGTTGGATATAAAGGCGATTAAAATACCAAAAACAATATTGAACTGGTACATAGCCGTTAACCGCCCTCGATTGTTAGCTGAAGAAATTTCTGAAATATAGATGGGTGCAGCTACGGAGGAGGCCCCTACGCCAACACCGCCAATGAACCTGAAAAAAGAGAAACTGTAGGGTTCAGGCGCTACCGCGGAACCTACCGCGGAAGCAAAGTAAAGTACCCCAATCCAAAAGAGGGTCCTTTTCCGTCCCAACCTATCTGCGGGGATACCTCCAAAAAGGGACCCTAATACCGTTCCCCAGAGGGCCATGGACATAATAAAAATACCGTGAAATGTAAAAATGGAATCTCCTAAAAACCAATTGGTATTCCAAATTTCCTTAATGGGTTGATTGGCCCCACTGATGACTACTGTATCAAATCCAAATAAAAAACCCGCTAATGCAGCGGTCAATGAGATTCTTAGAATCCGTTTATCCATGGTTGGTGAAATTTCCTAAAACTACTAAAATTTAAAGCAGCGTTTCAATATGTTCAATAACTGTTTCCGTTGCCCCCGTGTTTTCACTGATATATTCTGAGTTATTTCTTCCAGTCTTTTCAGCAAAAATCGGCTCCTTTATAAACCGCTCCATGATTTGGTTGAAATCGTTTTTATTCTCAACAACCCAAAGGCCACCCTTGCCAACCATTTTAACGGCCTCGTTAAAACCTTGATAATTGGGGCCAATGATTACTGGAATGCCAAAGACCGCCGGTTCCAGTGTGTTATGAAGACCAGTTGCAAATCCACCACCAACATAGGCAAAATCCGCATAACTATAAATTTGGGTCAATAAGCCAATGGCGTCAACAATCAGTACCTCCGAGTCCAAAATGGCATCTTTGGGGATTTCTGAGTAGAGGGCCACTTTTTTTGATATGGATGATTTCAAACTTGCAATGTTACCAGCTTTAATATTGTGTGGGGCAAGGACAAATTTTAAAGTTCCAGGGGATTGGTTGATAAAGTCCAAAAGTAGTTTTTCATCTTCAGGCCAGGTGCTTCCTGCCACAAAACACTTGGATTTCCCTTTAAAGCGATCCATAAACGCCAAGGAATTTTCCTGTTGAAGAATTTCAAATACGCGATCAAATCGAGTATCGCCACTAATGGAAACATTTTTAAATCCTATGGAACCCAAAAGGTTTTTGGAATTTTCCTCTTGTACAAAAAAGTGCGAAAAAGAATTAAGTGTTTTTTTCATAAAGCCACCGTACCATTTGAAGAATACCTGTCTTTTGTTAAAGATACCGGAGACTAGCAATGTAGGTATATTTCTAATTCTGAGTTCGTTAAGATAATTGGGCCATATTTCATATTTGATGAAAATGGCAATTT
>JBCDBE010000114.1:0-10299 GCA_039184365.1 Bacteroidota bacterium
AGCAGTTCTAATCAAGGGAAGCTTACAAATACATTTGTACTATAATTTATATTATGTCAAATAAAAATATATACATCCTCAGCGCCAATCAGTTTTCTATACGCCTATGGTTTAGCCTCCAGAAAACTTGTATTACTTGCCCGTATAATCCTGCATTTTAACGAAAAAATAAAATAAAAAGCCTATTAATGCCCAACTTACGACCGTTTTGGTAACGATTACCCAATTAACTCAAATTAAAAAAAAAACAAAAATGAAAAGGACAATTTTCTCTCTTGCACTATGCCTATTTTTTACACTAACAAGTTGTAACGATGACGAAGATATTTCTTCAGTGATTTTAAAAAGCACGGAATACCGTCTTGAAGCTGTAGGGGACTCTGGTATTTTCGGTACCGTTACGTTTACTGAAGATAGCGATGGAAAAACTGAGGTTCTCGTTCAGTTGGACGATGGTTCTTCTGTGGCAGTTCACCCCGCCTACATTCGTTTCAATACTTTGGAAGAAGGAGGCGCGGTCGCTCTTACTTTAAACCCTTGCGAATGTGCAGTAAGCACTACTTTAGTAAATCAATTAGACAATGGTTCAATCATTTCCTATGATGGGCTTATGCGATTGAACGGCCATGTCAGTATTCACAATACGCCAGATGATTACACTGTGATTTCAGGGGCCAATATTGGTTCAAATGTCGAAAACTAATGATGAAAATGGGCAATGATGTACGCCGCCGGTCTAAAGTAGATTTAATTAAACGGGGTGTTCTAATTTAAATTGGTTGATTTAAATTGATTGATGGACGGGTGATTTGCCCAAAACAGTGCTCCAAAATATATTTTTGGCAATTAATTTGAAAAATGTAGATTTTCAATTTCTGAAATTACATCCATAACCGGTGTTTCCGAAGGAGCTTTGGCCTATGCTTCCGATGAAAATAGAATTTACTTTTTTGATGGCGCCAATTGGAATCTTATAGTCCACCAAAGCGACCCCAAGGTGTACTCTGGCTTTTTCTTGGTTTCGGCTGCCGGAAACATTACGGTGAACGGACTACCCTTTCAGCCCCGAAATATCACCTTTATCGCACATGCCAACGTGGAAAGCATCGACCTGAACAGTGACAACGGCATACGAAATAATGAGCGCGGTATTGCCAATTCCTTTGCTTCGGCCAATGGTTTTGCCCGTGATGATTCCGGTAGTATCGTACAACAGACAATTGCCCTTGGTGGCCACGGCAATTCCATTAACGATATCTCAAGATATGCTTCAAGTACACATTGTATCGGCATGCGGTACGGTAATCAAAATGGGGATTTTTTAGGCACTACTTCGGCCGTTGTAACCAGCTTTGACCCGGACGGTTTTACAATTAATGTCGATAGCTTTGCCGATGGGTTGGTAGTTTTGTTTACCGCTTACAATTGACCTCCAGGCCACCTACACACAAAATCATTTTTTTTTGATCATTGATATTGAATTCTACCCGGAATATTTCATCCAAACCAAAACAAAGGCATAGCCATTGTCCGTTCCATCTGCCCAAGAGTATGGATTGCAGATTGGGCAATTTTTTTATGAAAAAATGAAAAATAAATCTGTTTCGTCTTATAAAATGCAGCTAATTGTCTTAGCTTTATGGGATTAACTTTCGCTATTAAAAATCGGTACTATCATGAAAAAGATAACATCTACTTTATTGCTCTTGTTGACAGCATTGACCTTACAGAATTGTTCAACGGTCAAAGTGCTGGATGCCTGGCAAAGTGATGATGTCGCTGCTATTAGGGACAATAATTTTATCGTGATTTCCCGTACCGATGATGACCAGATACGCCGAGCCTTTGAAAATAAGATTGTGGAACATATGACCGATCAAGGGGTAAAAGCGACTGCCAGTTATACCAAGTTTCCCAAAATAGACCCCAATGAAAAGATTACCGAGGAAAGACGAAAGGAAATTTTAAAGATATTGAATTACGAAGGCTTTGATGCGGTTATTCTTACGGCATTAAAAGATTATCAAGAGGATACCCGCATCAATAAAGATGGCGGTTATTATGTTGGCGGTGACTATTTGAGTTATTATCCAAGGTATTATGGTGGTTTTGGACGCTATTACTACCATCCCTACGCCTATTCAACAGCCGGAGCGGCTTACGTGGAAGAAACGACAACGATTACGACCAGTAAAATCTATATCCTAGAAACCACGGTGTATGATTTGACAAGGCCAGATGAAAATCAATTGGTCACCGTAGTTACCTCAAAGGTGGACAACCCGCAAAACGTTACGGATACCGCTGAACAATATGTTGCTAAAGTCTCCAAAGCCATAGGTAGAAAGTAGCGGTTTTTACCATTGGCAAAAATGAAATAAAATATCGGAGGACTTACGCTTCTTGTAAGCATGTTATATGGATGGAAGCGTATACGGCCAAGCACACGGGGCCACCCCTCGATTATTCTTCCTTTTCAAGGTCTTCCACATTGCCCCAATAGCCAATTGTCGTTCGTTCCGTACTATTGATGTAGAAATTGGTTTTAAAATTGGGGAACAAAGTCCCATTGACGTTAAACCCTTCCCCGTAATCGTTAATAATATCAAATTCAAAAGTATAGCGCTGTTCCTTGCCATCATAGCGGATTTCCAAGTCCTTGGGAATACCTTTAAATTGGATGCCCACCTCTTGGGGATTATAGGCGCCTCCAAATTGTCGCTCCCCGTAATATGGCAAAATGGCGAAAACACTATCTTTCTTAATTTCCAGATAACTCGTAGTGCCTCTAATATCGATTCTATTGGGATTACTTCCCGGAGGCAATAAGCCCGCCGATGAAATGGCGTTGATACTTTGATTCGCCAACGGATTGGCCCATCTGGCTTCCAGGCGAAACGATTTGGTATTGACCATTTCTTCCAGCTTTGCTTTATCTTCAGCAGTGATGACCTGTTTTTGACCACCACAGGCCACCAAGGCAAAACTGATGAGGAGATATTTCAGAATTCTGGTTTTCATAACATCTTTTTTGAGTTCGACACCTAAAAATAATGGCACACGGCCATTGCTAAAAGCCAAAGTGAGCCTAGGAAACCTTGGCTTGGGTGAAATGGCCCTTTCATCGCGTGCGTTCATTCCCCCGAATAACCGGGTCCTTTCACAAAACGTCCGGGTGAGGCGCCCGTATGATTTCCATCCTTAAGCACATGCCCCCCATTGACAAACACATGGAGAACGCCCTTGGCATATTGATGGGGTGCTGTGAATGTTGCCTGGTCCCTAACTTTTTCGGGATCAAACACCACTATATCCGCATATTTGCCCACTGCTAAACGCCCTCGCTTCTTCAACTTTAGATTATCGGCAGGAAGTGACGTTAGTTTTCGAATACCTTCTTCCAGCGCAATAACGCCTTCATCACGCGCAAATTTTCCGATAACCCGAATAAAAGAACCATACGACCTTGGGTGTGTCATTTGCTTTACGAAAACCCCCTCATTGGTATAGGATCCGGCATCGGAACAAAAACTGACCCAAGGTAGGGCCACTTTTTTCTTGATATTTTCTTCTGACATCGAAAAGTAGACAACCTGTACCCTACTCTGATCCTGCAACAACAAATCCACCAAAGCTTCTTCCGGTGATGTTTCCCACGCTTCAGCCACCTCATTGAGGTATTTCCCGGAATACTTACGGAGTTCCTCGGAACGGAACCCTACCAAAAGAATGGTTTCCGGTCCATTGCGAAATTCCAGTTCCTTAATGGCCCTCTCCCGGTTCTTAGGGTCTGATAAGCGTTCCAACATGGCCGCAATCCCATTTTCACGGGCCCAATCGGGTAATTGCACATGCAAACCGGTAGAACTTGCATTGTAGGTATACATATCGGCCGTAATGCGCAATCCTACGTTTCTAGCGGAATCAATTTTGGCGATTGCTTTATCCAATTTGCCCCAGTTGCGTTTTGAAGAGGCCTTTAAATGATATACTTCTGCGCGAACATCGGCTTCTTTTGAAATATGGATCAGTTCGTCCATACTCTCCAAAAGTTGGTCTCCCTCGTCCCTGATATGGGAAATATACATCCCATCATATTCTGCAGCGACTTTGGCCAATTCAACCAGTTCTTCAGTACTGGCGTACATACTCGGTGCATATAACAGGGCACTTGAAATGCCCACAGCGCCCTCTTCCATAGCTTGTCGGGTCAATTGTTTCATTTCCTCTATTTCTTCCGCGGTGGCCGGTCGGTTATCAAAACCAACAACATGGGTCCGTAACGTACCGTTGCCCAAGAACGAAGCTATATTGGTGGAAACCCCTTTGTTTTCTAAATATTGAAGATATTCTCCCAAGGTGTTCCAAGCCACCTCAAACTTGATGTCTCCTTGGTTTTTCTGCATGTTTTCTTTCATCTTGGGACTTAAGGGCCCCATGGAACGCCCTTCGCCCATAACCTCCAGGGTTACCCCCTGACGAATATCACTTTGCGATCGGCCGTCCTCCAAAAGGGTAACATTGGCCCAGCTTAACATATTAATGAAGCCTGGGGCCGTTGCCATGCCCTCCAAGGAAATGACCTTTGCTCCCCTTAGGGAGTTTGGTTTGCCAATGGCAGCTATGGTATCCCCGTTGATTCCAATATCGCCCATAAAAGGTACGCCCCCATTCCCATCATAGATCAGGCCATTTTGGAGAACTTGATCGAAGGTAGTTGCCGGGGCACAACTGAGAAAGGTGGCCAATACCAACATAATGATAACCCTCATAATGAAGTATTTAAAAATCTACCCTTGAAGATAGGTATTGGGAGGTGCATTCCAAAATGAATTAAATATATTTATCGGAAGTTTTGCCTATGGGAAAAAATACATCGCACTTTTCATTTTTATTTTTGCTCAGTCCTTTGGTCAGGAAACAGGGCATTCGGTCGCCCGTGAGTGGAATGAGGTACTCTTGAATGGTATTCGTGGCGATTTTGCACGACCCACGGTACATGCAAGGAACCTCTTTCATTCGGCCATCCTGCTTTACGATTCTTGGGCCCTATTGGACGATACGGCAGAAACTGTTTTTCTGGGCAAACAATATCAAGGGTACCTATGCCCTTTTGATGGCATTCCAACTCCGACAAATCTGGAGGATGCCCGCCAGGAAATGATGAGCTATGCCGTATTCCGTCTGTTGCTGCATCGCTTTAATGAATCACCCGGTCGTAATGAATTGATAGCGGAAGCCTCACAATTAATGGCCACCCTAGGGTATGACACCCAATTTGTGGATACGGATTATACCAGTGGGTCTTTTGCTGCCCTTGGCAACCATATGGCCAGTGAAATTATTGCCTTTGGTTTGCAGGATGGTGCCAACGAAGCCAGCAGCTATGGCAATGTATTTTATGATCCTGTAAATCAACCGTTGATTTTGGATAACTCTCAGGACCTATACGAACTTAATGACCCAAATCGTTGGCAACCTCTGGCATTTGACATTTTCGTGGATCAAAGCGGTAATGTTTTTGCCGATAATATACCGGAGTTTTTAAGTCCGGAATGGGGACAGGTAAAACCATTTGCCCTTCAACCCACAGATCTTGAAATCTTAAACAATGGTTTTGATAGCTATGTCTATAACGATCCAGGCCCACCCCCAGAAATTCAAATGTCCGTAGCCAATGGCATTGAAGATCCTTACAAATGGAATTTTTCATTGGTAGCCTCTTGGTCTTCGCACTTAGACCCCGATAATCCCACTTTAATTGATATTTCACCAGGTGCCATAGGCAATGTTGACCCTAGTGATTACCCGGAAAACTTTGTGGAATGCCAAACATTTTATGACTTTGATGAGGGTGGTGATACGGGAATAGGACATGTCACCAATCCCTTTACTGGCCTTCCTTATGCCGAACAACTCGTGAAGCGATCCGATTATGCCAGGGTTCTGGCCGAGTTTTGGGCAGACGGTCCTGATTCCGAAACTCCTCCAGGCCATTGGTTTACCATATTGAATTACGTGAGCGATCACCCCGAAACCGTGAAGCGGATTGAAGGTGAAGGCGATATTGTGTCTGATTTGGAATGGGACGTTAAGGCCTATCTGGCATTAGGGGGTGCTATGCACGATGCTGCCATAACTACCTGGGGCATAAAGGGCTATTACGACTATATTCGTCCCATTTCGGCCATTCGATATATGGCCCGGGGGCAAAGCACCGATCCTTTATTGCCCAGTTTTGATTCCCATGGCCTTCCTTTGATCCCAGGACGTATTGAATTGGTGGAGGAAGGTGATCCACTGGCCGGTTCAGAAAATGAAAATGTCGGTAGGTTAAAACTGTTTGTTTGGCGCGGCCCTGATTTTATCAATGATCCAGAAGTGGATGCTGCCGGCGTTGGGTGGATTTTCGCAACGGATTGGTGGCCCTATCAACGCCCTTCCTTTGTGACACCTCCCTTTGCGGGCTATGTCTCGGGCCATTCCACTTTTTCCAGTGCGGCAGCCGAGATATTGACCGCATTCACGGGGGATGCTTTTTTCCCCGGAGGTATCGGCGTATTTGATGTGGCCCAAAATGAATTTTTGGTCTTTGAAGAAGGACCTACCGAGAGCTTTTCGTTGCAGTGGGCAACCTATCGGGATGCCTCGGATCAGACCAGCCTATCCAGGATATGGGGAGGAATTCACCCTCCTGTGGACGATATCCCAGGCAGGAAGTTGGGCTTGGATATTGGTGGTGATGCCTTCGTTTTGGCCAAGGACTATTACCAAGGTAATGTTCAAATCAGTACCAACAACTTTAGTGTCAAAACCACCGGTGAAAGCTGTTTTGAAAAAGGCAATGGTAAACTGACCATTATCGCTCAGGAATTTTACAATTATGTGGCTACCATTGGAGATGACTCCTACCCTTTTACCCATTCCACTGAAATTTCGGATTTGGAGGCCGGTGGGTATACCGTTTGTCTGACCATTGAAGGGAATGCCAGTTTTGAACGCTGTTATGATATTGTAATTCAAGGAGTGGATGCCTTATCGGTATCCTCAGGAGAACGCTTCGATGGAAAGGGACTTTCATTTGAAGTGACCTCTGGCACCCCTCCATTTAAGGTTTCTTTGAACAATATGGTTATTGGGGTATTCAACCAAAATGTCTTTGAGATTCCAACCCTTGGAAATGGAATCTTGACCATCAACTCAAATTTGCCATGTGAAGGTACTTACGCAATGACTGTAATGAACCCAAAAAAGTCATTGGTCTATCCCAATCCAGCAAGCCAGTACACCACAGTGGTGACTTCCCGCCCAGATGGTTGGATAAATGGAAAGTTGTTCGATAATCAAGGTAGGATGGTTGCGGTAAACCAATACTATTGCAAAGACCATACCTTTAAGGTCAGTCTGATGGGAGTGTCACCTGGGGTCTACTTCCTTATGCTGGGGAACGACTCAAGTACCACCTGCACCATACTGAAACAATGACCTTATCCTTTTTACCCATTTCCCTCAAACCACTTTTTAAAATCACTTACCTTTTCACGGCTCACCACGATTTCCCTATCTGTGGAGTTGTTTAGGCTAAGCTTTAACCTGCGATTGGAGTACACCACCACATCCGAAATGGCCTTTAAGGAGACCAGGTAACTCCTATTGACCCTAAAAAATTCTTTGGGGTCCAACAACTCCCTTAATGATTCTATGGTATATTCTACAGGGTATTCCTTGCCTTCTGGGGTAACCAAACAAACATCCCGACCTTCTGCATAAAAGGCCAGGATATTCTCGGTATTGATGGACCGCAAATGATTTCCAATACGGATCAGAAATCGGTCCTTAAAGTTTTTTTTGGCCATTTTGGCAATGGTAGGTGCTATATGCGCTGTGTTGGAAAACTGCAGTTCCAAGGACTTTAACTTTTTTAGGGACCGTGATAGATCCGTAAAGGTTATGGGCTTTAAGAGATAATCAATACTGTTCACCTTAAAGGCATCTATTGCGAATTCATCAAAAGCAGTGGTGAAAATGACCGGCTTATTGATGGAGGTGTTCGAAAATAGTTCAAAACTCAATCCATCCGTGAGCTGTACGTCCATAAAATAAAGGTCGACCATATCATTATTGGCTTCAATCCATGGCAGCGCGGTTTCCAAAGAATCCATGACATGAAGAACCTCAATGGTCGCATCACACTTGGCCAAGTATCGCTTTAACTTTTCCACGGCCAAAGGCTCATCTTCAAGAATCGCTATTTTCATGATAGGTCAGTTTTGGTAGTTGTATAACTTTTTGGTTTTCTACTGTTTTTACCTCCAAGGGGCTTTCGGAATAAAACCGATAGGCTAGCGAAACATCATCAAGGGTTTCCACGGTTAAGGATTCCTGCAGTTTTTCCTCAGGTTCATAAGCAATCTCCAAGTGATTGTCCTTTTCCTCAATAGCAATGGTCAAGGCCTTCTTCTTGGGAATGGTTGTCCTAACAATCGCCTCAACAATTTTCAAAAGTGTGGTTGGGACAATGTTGAATTGGTTGTTGGTGATTTTTCCCAATCGTATCTTTCTGTGAGGCAGGCAATTAAAAAGTTGAACAAGGTTTTTGGTCACTGACAGCTCTTCTTCCAAAAGAACCATTTCCCTTTTCCGTTTGGATAGAATATAGCGGTAAACACTGGAAAAATAATCAGAAAGCTCCTCGGCTTCAACGGGGCTTTCCTTCATGGTGACCAGCATCGCTTCCAAACTTTCAAAGAGCAGTTCTGGATGGATTCCCTTTAAATAGATGGAAAAATCATTTTCTACGCTAAGCTTAGCCTGTTCTTCGGCCAGCAATTTTTTTGTGTTCTTTCGGTACAGAAAGTAATGCCCCAAATAAAGAATTACGTAAAGCAATGTTATGAAAGCGAAGATACTATTGAATACATAGAGTTCCCGAAAACTTGGCTCATAGAAGAGTATATTGGTGAAGTACAGATATATGGCTGTGGTGACCAGAACAATGGTTAAAACAACGGAGATCAATAGTTGAAAGAGAACGCGCCAAAGAAAAGACTTTGACCATTTCAGTCGTTCAAATAGTTTTAACGACATCCGTGAAAATTCCTGACTTAAATAGGCCAACCCTATACAGACCACCAATTCTTGGCTCAAAAAATCCTCTTGGATATAGAGTACGGCATCATTGATCAATAGAATCAAAAAATACACTAGGACGCCACCAAAGAGTGGACCCAACAAGCGAAACCAAGGATTGTGTACAAAGAGTTTATTCATCCTTTAGTAGTGGTAAGGTGACCGTAAACCGGTCACCATCTTCCACTTTCATTTTGAGTTTGGACAACATGTTATATCGACCCATAATATTCCTTAAACCAATACCCGTTGAAAGGGGCGTTTGCTTTTTATCGACCTTCTTATTGGAAACAACCAGATAGTCCCCATCTCCTGAAATGTACACTTCCATTGGATGGGCGGCACTTACCGTGTTGTGTTTTATGGCATTCTCCACCAATAATTGAAGGGTCAACGGGGGTATTTTACTACCTAGGTGATGGTCGTTTAGTTCCACTTTTAAGGTAAAAGCGTCCCCGAACCGGGTACTCAATAAAAAAGCATAAGACTCTACAAAGTCCAGTTCATCCTTTATGGAAATCAAGGAGCGTCTACAATTGTCCAGGGTGTATTGGTATGATTTTGCCATTGAGCGGATGAAGATTTCCGCCTTTTGGGTATTGTAATGAAACAGTACCGATAAGGAATTGATACCATTAAAAAGGAAGTGCGGACTCAGCTGTGATTTTAAGGTGGCCAACTGTAATTCTGCCTGTTTACGTTCCCTCTTTAATTCCGATAACTGGATAATGGCGTATTGATTATAGGAATAAAAGGCAAAGTAGAAAATATTGTAAATAACTGTGGAACAAAATAAAAGAATTCCCAATTTTAAGTTTTGCTCCAAGTTAAAGGTGTTAAGAATTGAAGTGCCCTTGGTCATATAGCTATATATCCAAACACCTAGCCATATCAGGACAAAACTGCTAATGGTGTTCCAAACGATTCCCAGTAGCATTCGAATTCCAGTATACCTTTTCCAATCCAAAAGGCGATTTAAAAATGGATTGGAATAAAAAAACGTGTAAATCACCAAAACACCTAGGCACCCGCTCAATAGCAACTGGATAAATTCTTGGGATTGTCCAAAGTTGATAAATCCAAAGACCAATGTTCCCAAGAGAAATCCAGTAAAGAGCAGGCCCAAGTGTCTTAACATGGTTGGTTGTTTCAAAATTTGGTGAGGTCTCC
>JBCDBE010000115.1:0-10127 GCA_039184365.1 Bacteroidota bacterium
AAAAGGGTAAATAATTCCCCGGTGTGCGGCTCCCCTGGCTCGGTGGCGGCGGTAGCCCCTTCTGCTCAAGGAATAGATGAGCTTGCCCTTGGCAAAATTGGTATAGAAATTAGGTTTGTCAAAGTCAAAGGTGCCATAATTATAGACACAATCAAGGCCAATGGCAGAATCCTGGACCCTAAATGCAGTATGCCCAAAAGCAGAGTATAACTGATTGCCTGCTCCACAGATCAATACGCTCACATAAGCATTTTTAGAAAGTACAGGGATTTCCTGTCCAATTATCTTTAAGGACAGTAGAAACAGTAGTAATAAATAAGGTATTCTCTTCATTTGCTTTCGATGGCAAATATCACTATAAAATGCAATCCATTGGGTTGCCAAAAATCT
Source organism: Bacteroidota bacterium (assembly GCA_039184365.1). GTDB lineage: Bacteria > Bacteroidota > Bacteroidia > Flavobacteriales > Flavobacteriaceae > Croceivirga. Next base: position 391 of record JBCDBE010000115.1, read on the forward strand.
AAAAATTATTTTTTCTTCTATTTTTACCAAAACCTTAACCATGAAGCAGCATATACCCAATTTTATTACCCTCCTCAACTTGTTTTGTGGTTGTATAGCGGTGGTTTTTGCGGTAATGAACAAGCTGGACTTCGCTGCAATTTTTGTGTTTTTGGGAATTCTCTTCGACTTTTTGGACGGTTTTGCCGCAAGGATACTTAATGTGACCAGCGAAATAGGGGTGCAATTGGACTCTTTGGCAGATATGGTGACCAGCGGGGTAGTACCTGGTATTGTTATGTTTCAATTGTTGAGTATGGCTCAGAAAGACGGCTGGAATTTGGATTTGTTCGGCATGCATAGCGAGGTTGGCGTGCTACCACTTTTTGGATTTCTTATTACACTGGCCTCTGCCTATCGATTGGCCAATTTCAATGTGGATGAGAATCAGGTTTCCTCGTTTAGGGGCCTACCTACTCCAGCCAATGCCCTTTTGATTTTATCCTTTCCCCTCATCCTTTTGCATCAAAACAATGACGCCTTAAATGCTTTAATACTCAATCAATGGTTTTTGATAGGCATGACATTCCTCAGTGTTTTTCTATTGAATAGTAAGATTACGCTTTTTGCACTGAAATTTCAAGGAACGGGCTTTAAGGAAAATGGGCTGAAATACCTTTTTCTCATTGGAAGTCTCGTGTTACTATTGACCATGAAATTTCTAGCAATTCCGGCAATAATCGCTCTTTATATTCTGACGTCATTGGTGATAAAAAAGGGGTAGTTTTAAAACTCTAGTTTCTTTTTCCTAAGTTCAAAATTTTGACCCAAATATACTTTTCTGACCATTTCATCTTGGGCCAGATCTTCGGGAATTCCCGCTTTTAGAATTCCTCCTTCAAACATTAGGTAGGAACGTTCTGTAATCGCCAAGGTTTCTTGAACGTTATGGTCCGTAATAAGAATACCAATGTTCTTGTTTTTTAACTGTGCTACAATACGTTGAATATCTTCCACGGCAATGGGGTCGACCCCAGCAAAAGGTTCGTCCAACAAAATAAATTTAGGGTCGGTCGCCAATGCCCTTGCTATTTCGGTCCTTCTACGTTCCCCACCGGAAAGCAGATCCCCTCGATTTTTTCGGATGTGCCCCAGACCGAATTCGTCAATCAAACTCTCCATTTTCATATGTTGCTCTTTTTTGGAGAGCTGGGTGGTCTGAAGGACACTAAGGATATTATCTTCAATGCTCAACTTTCTGAAAACGGAAGCTTCTTGGGCCAAGTAACCAATACCATTCTGCGCCCTTTTGTACATGGGAAATTCCGTGATTTCCATGTCGTTGAGGAAAATCTTGCCTCCATTGGGTTTGATCAATCCAACGATCATATAGAAAGAGGTGGTTTTTCCTGCCCCATTAGGCCCCAACAAACCTACAATTTCGCCTTGTCGAACCTGTAAGGAGATTCCTTTTACTACCTTACGACCCCGATAGGCCTTCATGATGTTTTCCGCGCGTAAAATCATACTTGGATGCCAAAGCTAATTAAATCGGTTGATTTGATTGAAGTGAATTGTGATACCATTAACCTTCGTTCATGGATTCCAAGACCTCCCAATATTCGTAGGCCCTCCTTAAATGGGGAATCATTATGGTGCCTCCAATCAAGGTAGCTATGCTCAAGGTTTCTATGACTTCTTCCTTACTTGCTCCTCGTTTTTTAGCGCTTTCCAGGTGATATTTAACGCAGTCATCGCAACGCATTACTGCCGAGGCCACCAGGCCCAGTAATTCTTTGGTTTTCACATCTAGTGTCCCCGCTAAAAAGGCATTGGTGTCCAGATTGAAAATGCGCTTGAGCACCTTATTATTTTCATCTAATAGTTTATCATTCATTTTTGCCCTGTAGGCATTGAACTCTTCGACCTTATTTGGCATTTTTAGCTTGTTTTTTTGCTTCTTGCTTGGTGACGAACTTGGAAATATGGATACTTACTTGATACAATACCAAGACGGGAATGGCTACCACTATTTGGCTGGTCACGTCAGGGGGTGTGATAATGGCGGATAATATCAAAACAACCACCAATGCTATTTTTCGATATTTCTTCAATATTTCTGGGGTTACCAGTCCCACCTTCGTTAAAAAATAAATTACAATGGGCAATTCAAACATAATCCCACAAGCAATCACTGCGGATCTTACGGTTCCAATATATGAGGCCAGGTCAATTTCATTGGTGACTTCCTGGCTAACTTGATAGGTTCCCAAAAAGTTAATGGACAATGGCGCCACCACGTAATAACCAAACAATACGCCCAAAAAGAAAAGGAGGGAGGCCGTTAGTATAAAACCCCGGGAATGTTTCCGCTCCTTTTCATAAAGACCCGGGCTGATAAATCGCCATACTTCCCATAGGATGTAAGGAAATCCAACAATAACCCCTGCCCAAATGGACGTCCATATATGGGCTGAAAATTGCCCTGCCATTAATCGACTTTGGATGGTAAAAGGTAGTTCATCGCCACAAAACTCCGATTCGATACCAAAAAAGGTGGCAATGTTACAGAAAAATCGGTAGGTGGGAAAATCCAAGTTCTTTGGTCCAAAAATAATGGTGTCAAAAATGAAACCGCGCATTACAAATGCTGCACAGCCTATGATGACTATGGCCAGGGTAGAACGAATTAAGTGCCATCTTAGTTCTTCCAGATGGTCCAAAAAGGACATTTCGTTGGGGTCTTGGGCGACTTTTGCCATTAGGAGATTCCTTCGTTAATTAGATTATGGAGATGGACAATGCCCATATAGGTGTCCCCATCCATTACCAAAAGTTGTGAAATGCCATGTTCCCTTAAAGTTTCCAGGGCTTTGACTGCCAAAACGTTGGGGGAAATGGTCTTTGGGTTTTTGGTCATGATGTCCCTTGCCGTTATGGTATTAATGGAATCATACCTGCTTAGCATTCTTCTAATGTCACCATCGGTTACTACGCCGATAACACTTCCTTTTTCCATTACTGCGGTAACCCCAAGCATTTTTTCGGAAATTTCCACTATGACCTGCTTAACACTGGCATCTGCCTCAATCTGGGGTTTTAAGTTATTGCCAACGATGTCTTCCACTCTCAGATAGAGCCGTTTCCCAAGAGAACCTCCTGGATGGAATTTGGCAAAATCCTCACTACTAAAACCCTTCAGCTGTAAAAGTGATATGGCAAGTGCGTCGCCCATGACCAACTGAGCGGTTGTGCTCGTTGTAGGGGCAAGGTTGTTGGGGCAGGCTTCTTTTTCCACATAGGTGTTCAGGACAAAATTGGACTGCTTTGCCAATATGGAATCCATATTGCCCGTAATGGCAATCAATGGGTTATTTCCTCTTTTTATAAGGGGAATCAACATCTTAATTTCCTCAGTATTCCCGCTTTTTGAAAGACAAATGACTACATCATTCTTTTGAACGGTTCCTAAGTCCCCATGAATCGCGTCTGCGGCATGCATAAATATGGCTGGAGTACCTGTGGAGTTAAATGTGGCCACAATTTTAGAGGCAATCAATGCGCTTTTTCCAACTCCGGTAATGACCACCCTACCATTGGATTGTAAAATACATTCCACGGCACCTTCAAATTGCTTGTCCAAAAGGGAGATAAGATTGTTGATGGCATCGCTTTCATTCTTTAGGGTCTGCTTCGCAATATCAAGAATGGCTTTTTGGGAGTTCAAAGTATTTAACTGATGTTTGAGTTGTATTACTGAAAGAATGTCTTATATTTAAGAATACAAAACTAAAGAAATCTATATTGTTCGCATAGCAAGGGCACCAAGATTAAACACTGACCCAAAACTTCTAACTTACTTTGGTGTTCAGGCCTTTTGTTAACATATTTTACCATAATGGGTTTGACGATGGATTTGCAAGGTGCCTTAAAGAAATATTTTGGTTTCGACCAATTTAAGGGACTCCAGGAAAGCGTTATAGAAAACGTTGTAGGCGGAAGGGACACTTTTGTTATTATGCCCACGGGCGGAGGTAAATCACTCTGTTACCAACTTCCGGCATTGATGAAGGAAGGCACGGCCATCGTGGTATCCCCATTGATTGCGCTGATGAAGAACCAGGTAGATGCCATTAGGGGGGTATCCGAAGAACAAGGCATTGCGCACGTTTTAAATTCTTCCCTTACGAAGACTGAGGTCAGGCAGGTGATGGAGGATATTACCAATGGAGTCACCAAATTACTTTACGTAGCACCGGAATCCCTGACTAAGGAAGACTATGTGCATTTTTTGCAGGGAGTGCCCCTTTCCTTTGTTGCCGTTGACGAGGCACATTGTATATCGGAATGGGGGCACGACTTTAGACCGGAATACCGGAATCTAAAAAATATTATTTCCCGTTTAGGAGATGACATTCCCATAATAGGTTTAACAGCGACCGCTACACCAAAGGTTCAAGAGGATATCATTAAAAATTTAGGGATGACCGGAGCCAAGGTTTTTAAGGCTTCGTTCAATCGCCCTAACCTTTTTTATGAGGTGCGTCCCAAAACCAAAAACGTTGATGCAGATATTATTCGATTTGTAAAGCAAAATGCCGGAAAATCGGGTATCGTTTATTGTTTAAGTCGCAAGAGGGTGGAAGAATTGGCCCAAGTGCTGCAGGTCAACGGAATTAGTGCAGTGCCTTATCACGCAGGATTTGATGCCAAAACCAGGGCAAAGTACCAGGATATGTTCTTAATGGAGGATGTGGATGTAGTCGTTGCCACCATTGCCTTTGGGATGGGTATTGATAAACCTGATGTTCGTTTTGTTATCCATCATGATATCCCAAAGAGTATTGAAAGTTATTATCAGGAGACAGGACGAGCAGGGCGCGATGGAGGTGAAGGTCATTGTTTGGCTTACTATGCATACAAGGATATAGAAAAACTGGAAAAATTTATGTCCGGAAAACCCGTTGCCGAACAGGAAATAGGGCAGGCACTTTTACAGGAAATTGTGGCCTATGCAGAAACCTCTATGTCCAGAAGGAAGTTTATCCTACATTATTTTGGTGAAGCGTTTGACGAAGTGAACGGAGCGGGTGCCGATATGGACGACAATGCAAGAAACCCGAAACCAAGGGAGGAAGCTATGGATAATTTGGTGAAGCTGCTTCGTACGGTACAAGAGACCGTGGAGAAATTTAAGAGCAAGGAAATTGTAAAAACCCTTACAGGTAAATCCAATGCCTTGATTTCTGCCCATAAAACGGAAACCAAGGAAATTTTTGGAATCGGTAAGGAGCACGATGAACTGTATTGGATGGCCTTAATTAGACAGGGATTGGTTGCTGGTTACCTGCAAAAGGAGATTGAGCAATATGGCGTGCTCCATGTGACGGAAAAGGGGAAGGAGTTTTTGAGTCATCCCACCTCCTTTATGATGACCAAAGACCATGAATACAAAGAGGAGGACGATAAAAGCATTATTACGAATGGTAAATCAGCAGGGGGAGCTGCAGACGAACAACTATTAAAACTGCTCAAGGATTTAAGAAAAAAGGAGGCGAAGAAAAATGATGTGCCTCCATTTGTGGTTTTCCAAGATCCTTCTTTGGATGACATGGCCTTAAAATACCCGATAACCATGGAGGAACTTTTAAATGTCCATGGGGTTGGGGAAGGAAAGGCCAAAAAATACGGGAAACCCTTTGTTGGACTCATATCCAATTATGTTGAGGAAAACGAAATTATTCGACCGGATGATTTGGTGGTCAAAAGTACCGGAGCCAATTCAGGGTTAAAACTGTACATTATCCAAAGCGTGGATAGGAAACTACCTTTGGATGATATTGCCGCCGCCAAAGGTTTGGAACTACCAGATCTGATCAAAGACATGGAACAGATCGTCTTTAGCGGCACAAAATTAAACTTGGGGTATTGGGTGGATGAGATTTTGGACGAGGACCAGCAAGAAGAGATACACGACTATTTTCTAGAAGCCGATACCGACTCCATTGCTGTTGCCATGGAAGAATTTGAAGGGGATTATGAGGAAGAAGAACTGCGTATTTACCGTTTAAAGTTTATGAGTGAAGTAGCCAATTAAAAGCCGCTATTATCCATAATCATAGAGGCTTTTTCAATTTTCAAAGATTACTCAATTCTCCAGAACTCATAATGAAGGCAATGATTACCCCAAAATAAATAATAAAGAATACAAGCATGATCAAGGATAGTGCCAATCCAATGTAAGACAGTATTCGCCCAGTCTTTACGTTACTAAAATCACTATATAGATCAGGATTTTGGTGGTAAATCGTTTCGGATCTTTTTGCTTTGACCAATCCAATAATGCTAAAAATTAGGGCAAAGGGCCCACAGCATACCAAAGAACCCACAATGGAAATGATTCCCATTGTGAGTACGGTACTTGCGCCAGGTAAAGGTTGTTGTGCCATTTAGATACTACTCAGCTTCAACACCAAATTGTTCCATCATTTGCTGTACTTGCTCCATGTAAGCATCAATACCTCCCATTTTACTTATGGAGTAAATCGTCCATACTAAGGTAATTACACCTAAGACAAGTCCAATGATGGCAATCACTTTTGCCGTTTTTAATTGGCTGTAGTTGGAGTAATTCTCTGGATTTGAAGCGTATGTTTTTTCATCTTTCTTAAGTAGAAAAAATGCAATTCCGGATAGGAGAACCCCACCAATTCCTGAACTAAAGCAACAGCAGACAAAAGAAAAAATACCCAGAATTAGTCCGATGGTTACGTTAGGAAGTTTTTGTTGTTCCATAATAGATGGTTTAGTGTATTAGTTTAAAAATATAATTGATTACGATCATTGCCACACTTGAAATACTTAATACTATGATCAGTTGGTTGGCGTATTTAAAATTCAAAAACTTATTGGCAATCAATACCAAAGCCAGTGGTATTAGGGCAAAAATAGCGGGATACATATGGAACGCCCCAACAACATCACCCTGCATCAATAAAATTACGGAGCGTTGAAGACCACAACCAGGGCAATCAAAACCCCATATTTGTTTGGTAGCACAGGGTATCATGTAGTCTTGTAATCCCATATATGACACCTCGGAGGCTGAATCCATTTCCGTAATCGGTTTAGGGACTGAAAATACTATTATTTTTGGTTTCCAAAGACATGGAAATTATTTTTTGGGGATATGGGTGCGTTTAAAATTGGCGATAGGGTAGAGGTCTTGGACGAAGCCATCCAGGGAAAAGTGATAAAAATTGATGGGACAACGGTCACTTTGGAAACGGAAGATGGCTTCCCCATGCAGTTCTCCAGTTCCCAATTGATTATATTGGGAATGGCCATAACGATAAGTAATTACGAAGCTTATCAAGTAAAAAAAGAGAAGGAAATTCCAAAGAGGAAAAATAGACAGGTCCCAAAGGTTAAGGAACGGAATATGCCAAAGATGGAAGTTGACCTTCACATTCACCAACTGACCAAATCCACAAAGGGAATGACCAATTTTGACATGCTCAACCTACAGTTGGATACTGCAAAACGGCAATTGGAATTTGCTATTGGAAAGCGCATTCAAAGAGTCGTTTTCATTCATGGGGTAGGAGAAGGGGTATTGAAAGAGGAATTGAAGTATTTATTCAAAAAGTACCCAGTGGATTTTTATGATGCCGAATATCAGAAATATGGCCTAGGTGCCACGGAAGTATATATCTATCAAAACCCCTAGTTGGACGTTGTGGTCGTAACGGTTCCAAAGGTAAATGTCTCAATAACTGGGATTTCATTTTCATTGGCATCTTCCACGACAAAATCACTAAGGGTCAGAACATGATTGAACAGGGGATTTTCCGCGGTACTGTCTCCACTTTCAGTGGTCGTTACGGATAGTGTTCCAGAAATTGTGGTAAAGGAATTCTCCAAATCCGAGTCGCCGGAAAAATCACTGCAAATAAGTGCCTCAGAAACAGTCTTTTTAAAGACGGGATTCGAAAAGGTTGCCGTCATATCATCAGGAATAGTTCCCAACGGAATGGTTCGGGGTTCCGTTGTAGCTTGATTGATAAGCAAGGATGAAGGGAGAATTAGAAGTAGGGCTTCGTCATTCAGCAGTTTAAAAAGTGTAATAGTTGAGGTAATTTCGTCGGTACAACTGGAAACGGCGGTGCTGGAGTAGTTGGAAAATTCATTGTTGACACTGCTGTTTAAAGATGTGAGGTAGGTTCCAAAATCCAATCCGGGCTCGTCCGTAATTCGCTCGTTGTCACCACCAATAATCGTTAGATCTGTAAAACTTATGTTATGCACATAGGTCTTGGTAATGCTGTTTACGGTATCTACCGAGGTAACTATATTTACTATCCCAGAGCTTGCCGTGGTCTCTTCCAGTACCATTGGATTTATCGGCGGAATATCATCGCAGAAATAATCGTCTGACACATTCTCCGAAAAAAGTCGATACGTCAAGGTAGATTGACTTCCCAAGTTACTGGTGATGGTATCTAAAGACGTTTCGTTGTCAAACAATCCAGATTGTAAATCAAGAATTAAGGCTTCATCTTCCACAATTTTAAAAAAAAGGGTCCGTTGCGTGTCCATTTGATCAAATTGTAAGGTACAGAAGGCTACCGTTCCATCCTCAAAGTCAATATTCTCAATGGTCAAGTCGCCATCGCTACAGGCGAAACAAACAACAAGTAGGGCTGCGGCAACTATTTTTTTCATGGGGTCAAATTTAGGTGAAATTCATTTTATCCTCTTTTGTTGTTGCACATAATTTGGAAGAAATTAACGTAGGAATGGCTATTTTTGAGCCGATTCTAAAACGATATCGTCGTATGCACAAAGTGTATTTAGATAATGCCGCCACCACTCAGGTCCGGGAAGAGGTCATCACCAAAATGCAGGACGCCCTGGCCAATTGCTTTGGGAACCCGTCCTCAACCCACAGTTTTGGGCGAACGGCCAAGACCGCCATTGAAAGGACGCGAAAAACCATTGCCAAATACCTCAATGCCCATCCCTCGGAAATTATATTTACCTCAGGAGGTACCGAGGCCGATAATATGATTTTACGATGTGCTGTCAGGGACTTGGGGGTAACCACTATCATCACTTCCAAAATTGAGCATCATGCCGTCTTGCACACGGCAGAGGAACTGGAGAAAGAATACAACATCAATCTTCAATTTGTCCAACTGGATGCTCACGGAAATCCTGATATGGGGCATCTTGGAGAATTATTGAAAGCAGACCATTCCAAAAAATTGGTAAGTTTAATGCATGTAAACAATGAGATTGGAAACCTTATCGATATAGCAGCAATAGGGGCGCTTTGCCGACATTATGATACGTTGTTCCATTCCGATACCGTGCAATCCATTGGTCATTTTGAATGGGATGTGGAAAAAGCCCCAATAGACTTCATGACTGCAGCCGCCCATAAATTTCACGGCCCCAAAGGCATTGGTTTTGCTTACATCAGAAAAAATTCCGGGCTGAAACCACTCATTGTTGGGGGATCCCAAGAGCGCGGGTTTAGGGCTGGAACCGAGCCTTTCCATAATATTGTTGGTTTGGAAGAAGCTTTTATTGCAGCCTATGAAAACTTGGACGAGGAAAAAACCTACGTTACCGAACTTAAACGGTATTTTGTCGAAAAGCTAAAAAGGGAAATTCCCGCAGTAGAATTCAACGGACATTCTGGGAGTTTGGAACACAGACAGCGTCTGGTCATCCGACCAGCGCCGCCGGCGCTC
>JBCDBE010000116.1:0-10101 GCA_039184365.1 Bacteroidota bacterium
GCCGTTTTTTTATGGCGTTTCATTTCCGTAATCTTGGCCTTCGTCTTGGCAAGGACTTCCCGTGGGGCATCAAATACTGAGTTGGCCCTACCCAAATAACAAGGGTCATGGAAGGTAATTCGTTTGTCCTTGTAAGTCTGTCCTTCAATGGATAAACGACCGGTATCCATCAACTCCTTGATGAATTGTGTGTGGTGGAGTACGCTATAGTTTCCTCCTAAGCTTGGATATTCATTTTTTAAGGTATTAAAGGAGTGCGGGTCACAGGTGACGATTCGCTTAATTCCATACCCATTCAACACCTCAATGTTCATCATGGCCTGCATTTGGAACAAAAATTCATTTCCTGCGCGTTTAGCCACATCACCCGTGCAACTTTCCTCGGGGCCCAAAACTGCAAAATCAACATGGGCCTTATTGAGTATTTTCACAAAGGCCCTTGATATTTTTTTGGCACGATCATCATAACTCCCGGCAGAACCGACCCAAAATAGAATTTCAGGTTCTTTGCCTTCCGCCATGTATTCCTCCATGGTTTTTACCACAAGTGCTTCACCCATTGTTCTAAAAATTATTCGTTTACCCAGTTCAAACGGTCCATTTGATTATAGGGCCATGGGGCTCCATTATTTTCAATATTGGACATCATATTGTTGAGCTCTGTTGGAGCAGCAGATTGTTCCATAACCAGAAAACGACGCATTTCCATGATTATGGACAAAGGGTCTATACTCACTGGGCAGGCTTCCACGCAGGCGTTGCAGGTAGTACACGCCCAAAGTTCTTCCCTAGAAACATAGTCATCCAACAATTGCTTTCCATCTGGTTTGAATTCCCCCTTGTTTGCATCAATGTTTTTACCTACTTCTTCCAATCTGTCCCGGGTATCCATCATAATTTTTCTAGGGGAAAGCTTTTTACCCGTTTGATTGGCAGGGCATTCAGAAGTACATCGGCCACATTCAGTACACGTGTAGGCATTTAACAATTGTACCCAATTCAAATCCATGACATCCGAAGCCCCAAACTTTTCCGGTTCTTCGGCATCATCCGCGATCGGTGCGGCAAAAGGATCGGCAGAAGGGTCCATCATCAATTTAACCTCATTGGTCACCGCTTCCAAATTGTTGAATTGTCCTTGAGGACTCAGTTTGCCATAAAATGTATTTGGAAACGCCAATAAAATATGAAGGTGCTTTGAGAAATATAGATAGTTCAGAAAAAAGAGAATCCCCAAAATGTGCAACCACCAAGCAGTACGTTCCACGATAATAAGCACAGTTGTTGACAAGCCTTCAAATAAAGGGGCAATAAATTGACTTATGGGGAATGCACCTGCTGTAACATAATGATCTTCCCCTAATCTCTGCAATTGGTAATCCGTTGCATTCATGGTAAGAAATAAACACATTAACACTACTTCAATATACAATATAAGATTACCGTCATTTTTGGGCCATCCCTTCATTTCAGGCTTGATAAATCGCTTTATTCTTATGATGTTTCTCCGCACCCAAAAAATCCCGACGGCCAATAGGACCAAGAATGCCAGGATTTCAAAAGACCCTATCAGGAAATCATAAAAACCTCCCAAAAATGAAAATATGCGATGGGTACCGAAAAGGCCGTCTATTATAATTTCCAGGACCTCAATATTTATAATAATGAATCCCAAATAAACAATAATGTGTAAGATTCCCGCTATTGGACGTACCACCATCTTGGTTTGCCCCAATGCAATCAGTGCCATGTTTTTCCATCGCAATTTTTTATCCCCAGCAATCTGCGCGTCCCTTCCCAAATTAATGTTTCGTATCAGTTTTTTTACATTTTTAGTGAAATAACCGATACCTAATGCAAGGAAAATTGCAAACACGATATTTGGTATATATGCGATCATGCGAATAGTTAACTTCAAAATTACAAAATTTATTATGCATGCATAATAAATTTATACGCTATTTAATTTGCTATTGTTTATTGGCAGGATCTTTTTTCGGTAACTCGTATTCCTTTTGTTTTTTACCAAAAACGGAAACGTTGACATAACGTTTGGGATTTAACCGAAAATCTTGAAGTAACAAATCCAATTCCCTGGATACTTCTGCCAAATTGTTGTAAAGCTCTTCGTCATTTGCCATTTTTCCCAGCGTACCCTCTCCCTTTTCAACTTTACCCAGGACGTGGTTTAGGCTAGCAACGGTTGTCTGTAAATCAGTTAAGGTCTGCCCAAGTCCGGCGTTTACCAAAGAATCGGAAATTTTTGAAAAATTACTGGTAATGGTATTGACGTTTTTCAATGTACTGTCCAATTGTTCGCCATTCGCTTCCAATAAGGCATTCAATTTTGAGGCACTTCCCTGGAAGGTATTCACCAATTGATTTAATCCGGAGATAGTTTGCTGCAACTCCCTTTTGGTTCTGGTATCCAGAATGGAATTGATGTTTGTCAACAGGGTATCCGCGTCGGACACCGTACTTTCCAAGCTCATCTGTAAGGGCGTTAAATTTTGTTGAACCAACTCCGTAAGCCCAGGTTTCGTAGTCGTTTGTAACGTATCTCCAGACTGTGCATTCGGAGCCGTATCGAAAGCAGGAATGATTTGTAATCCCTTTCCACCAATGATACCGGTATCATACAGCTCCACTTTGCTATTCTTGGAAAACTCAAAATCATTGTTCACCATAAAGGTTACCATAAGTTTACCGGAGCTATCCTTAAACCGGATACTACTGACATTCCCTACCACCAAACCGTTCAGTGAAACTTGCGTACCTGATCGCAGGCCGCCTACGTGGTCATAAACAGCATAGAAGGTACGGGAGCTATCAAAAATTGAAGAAGACTTCAGATAGCTGAAGCCCATTATAACCGCAAGAATTCCCAACAACACTAGAATCCCCGTCTTTACTTCCCTAGATAGTTTCAAAAGTTGGTATTTTCAATTAAAAACAAAATTAGGAATAATTTTCTCAGGCCTATTGCGGGGAGGATGAATTTAGGGCTTCTTTTAAATCAATCCTTTTTCCATCCCTGTAAGCCACTATATAGGAGGTGGTGTACCCCTTGGTGTTAGCTTCTGACTTCAATTGCCTTGCCACTTTGTAGCTGTCGGTCTCACCATATAAATATCGGTACATGTTCTTATAAGGCTCCGAGGAAAGTCTCCTCAAACCCCTAAAATTCTCAGGCTCTAGGGGAATGGTCTTTGAACTCGCCAAAAGTTGCACCTTAAAAATAATATCGGATGGACCTTCACTGGGTTTTTCCTTTACGACTTCTTTTTTGGGTTGTTCCTCTTGGGCAACTACCTTTTTTTCTTCTTTAGGGCTTGTCTTTGGCTCCACCTTGGTCTGCGCCGTTATTTCCTTTTCTGCCTTTTCCAAAGCGTTGTCCTGAATGGTTTCAGTTTCAATCAAATTGGCATCCACCCCACTTTTATAGTCCAAAATCGCACTGGCAATTGCTGTTGCCATTTCTTTTTGACCTTTCTCGGAATTTAAATAAGCACCTTCGTTTTTATTTGTCAAAAAGCCTAGTTCTACCAATACGCTGGGCATAAACGTCTGGTGCAACACAATAAAGGCCGCCTGCTTCACTTTTCTATCCTTTCTATTTAGTTTTTTGACAAAATTGTTCTGCACCCTTTTTGCCAAATCAATGCTTTGGTCCAAAAATTCTTCCTGCATAATGGTTGAACCGATAACAAATTCTGGCGAATTCAAATCATAGGCACTATATTTTTCTTCATAATTATCTTCCAAATAGATAACGGAGTTCTCTTTCTTAGCGACCTCAATATTTTTGGTATTGCCATTAAGGCTGAGCACAAATGTCTCCGCTCCACTTGCATCTGAGCGATGCGCATTGCAGTGCACGGACACGAATAAATCCGCATTTGCTTTGTTGGCAATCTCTCCCCTAACGAACAAGTCGACAAAAGTGTCATCATCACGGGTATAGATAACCTCAATGCCCTCATCTTTGGAAAGGAATTGTCCCACTTTCAAAACAACGTCCAAAGCGATGTTCTTTTCCAAATACCCATTACCCAGGTTTCCAGGGTCGTGACCTCCATGACCCGCATCCAAAACAACTATAAACTTATCCTTGGTCTTTGGTACGGTATCGTTTTTGATAAAAGAAAGAAGAAGAAAAATAAATCCGGAAATTATGGCAAAAACTAACCGATTTCGATTCATAGGAACTGTTCATTTCTGGTCTTCCCCATGGGTTAAATTTATGGTAACGCCACATGAGGGGAAGAAAAAATATATGTAAGTTTGACCACCAAAAACTAAGCCAAACCTCTACAAAAATAGGATTTATCGCTTTGCAAACAAACAAACTTCATTTCCTCATTCCATTGTTTTTGGTGTTTGCGAGCCAAATAGGTTTAGCACAGGAAGATCGGATTGTACCCTTGCCCATTAAGCGAATTCAAGATACCATTCGTGCACCTTTACCACCACCTTCAATTCTAGGTGATTCCGTACTGGTGGATTCCATGGCCACAGATTCAGCTAGCACCAAAAAAAAATTGTTGCTTGGAAAAATCGAGTACAAGGCCAAAGATTATGTAAAACTGAGCCAAAAGGACCAAAAAATTTATTTGTACAATGAGGCGGAAATCTATTATCAAGATACAGAATTAAAAGCAGGGGTCATTGTCATGGACTATGTGAAAAACGAAGTCTATGCGGGAAGGATAAAAGATTCAACGGGCACTTATAGTCAGTTACCTTATTTTAAACAAGGGGATCAAATTGTAATCCCAGATTCCATACGATTCAATTTTGATACACAGAAAGCCTTGATATGGAATTCCAGAACCGAGCAAAATGCTGGAGCGGGTTCTTTTGGTTCGGATGCCATGAAAGTTTTGGCAGAAGTCACCAAAAAGGAAAACGACTCCGTGTATTTTATGAAAGACGGAAAATTGACCACCTCAAAAGATACCTTGGACCCCGATTATTATATACGGGTAAGAAAGGCGAAATTTGTCCCTGGAAAAAAAATTATTGCGGGCTACAGCAATATGTATTTGGTGGATGTACCTACCCCTGTAGCACTGCCCTTTGCTTATTTTCCCTTGACAACGGGCAGGGCACCCGGTCTTATATTTCCTACATTTACCCAAGATCCCAACCGAGGTTTTGCCATTCAGAATGGGGGATATTATTTACCCATTAACGAATATGTGGATTTCAGCATTATGGGTGACTTTTTTACCAATGGCAGTTACGGCTTTAGGACACAGTCCATTTACTCCAAAAGATACCGGTTCAGGGGGAATATCAATTTTAGGTTTGAAAATCAAATATTTAGCCAAAAGGGGTTTGATGATTTTAGCAGGACAACGGTTTACAATATTCAAATATCCCATTCGCAAGACCCCAAGGCCAATCCAAATTCCAGGTTTTCAGCAAGCGTTAACTTGGGTAGTAGTCAGTTTTTCACTAACTCCTTCAACCAAGTCAATGTACAGAATACCCAAAACAACAACCTGTCATCATCGATAACGTATTCCAAGACATTTCCGGAATATCCATCGGTCAACATCAACCTTACAGCATCGCATAATCAAAATACAAGTGCCAATCGCGATCCGGACGTTGATAATATTTCACTGACCTTACCGACCTTACAGGCCAGCATGGAACGTATTTTCCCTTTTGCCACAAGGGATGGAATCAAAAGGGGATTGATCAAAAACTTCAATTTTCAGTACAATATGCGTGCTGAAAATAGGATTACCACCAATGACGAGGATTTCCTTAGCACGCGTATGTTTGACAATGCTAGGGCGGGAGCTCGGCATACCCTACCGTTCACAACCAACTTCAAGGTCGCTAAATATTTCAGTATTTCGGTGGGAGGGAATTACGAGGATGTATGGACTTTTGAAACATTTGAAAGGGGTTTGGACCCAGATGATCCAGAAAGTAACCGTGAAGTGGTACTGGATACCATTAGCGGTTTTGATCGCTATAACCGTTATGGTTTGAACGCCAGTGTCGGTACAACGCTATACGGTACTTTTAATTTTGGTGAGGATAAAAAAATACAGGCCATTCGCCATGTTATGCGTCCCCAAATTGGCTGGGCACTGACCCCCTCCTTTGAGCAATTCTACGACACCTACCTCAACAATGACGGTGAGGAAGTATTGTACAGTAGGTTTGAGGGTACCCTAAACGGTGCCCCAAGTTTAAACCGCTCAAACTCCTTGACCTTTTCTTTACAGAACACCATTGAAGCAAAAGTCAGGGATAAGGATTCTACGGCAACAGAACCAAAAAAAATACCTATTCTTAGCAACCTTAATTTTTCGACATCTTACAATTTTGAGGCGGACTCCCTTAAACTGGCCCCCATTGGGTTCAACGGGGGAACAACTTTATTGGACAATAAAATGACCGTTAACTTCTCTGGAAGTTTGGACCCCTATACCATCGATAACAATGGAAGAAGAATCAACACATTCAACATACAAAACGGGGGAAGCCTCTTGCGTCTGACCCGAGCAACATTGAATCTAAGATATTCCTTAAGTAATGAAACCTTTAAAAAAACCGGTGCGCCAGATGACGAAGCCCGGGAGGCAAGTGATCAATATCGTGCCCAAAGTGGGGGAAGGACAGATAATCTTTTTGGGGCAGGCTTCGACGAAAGGGCAAGTTATGAAGGAAAGGACGACGCCGATATCGAGAACCCCATTTATGGCACTAGGATACCTTGGAGCATGAATGTGCAGTTCGCATTGGGCTATCTTAACTCCAATCGACAAAATGAAATCAACAATGCCTCCCTTATGTTTGGTGGCGATGTACAATTATCGCCCAGATGGGATGTAGGGGTGTCCTCCGGATATGACTTTGTGAATCAGGGGTTTGCCCAAACACAGCTGCGCTTTAGAAGAAACCTGAAAAGTTTTGATTTGAGGTTCAATTGGGTACCCTTTGGTAGAAACGAGCGATGGGACTTCTTTATAGGTATCAGTAGTTCCATTCTTAGTGACTTAAAATGGGAACAGCGCAGTCAGGCAACCATAAGAAGATAAGATTCCGTTAATTCAATTAATATCAATACCATGAAAAAAATCATAACTACCCATAACGCCCCAGCACCCATAGGGCCTTATAATCAGGCCATTTTAATCAAGGATACATTGTATATTTCAGGTCAAACCCCAATAGACCCGTCAACTGGAGAATTGGTAAAGGGCGATGTAAAAGTAGAGGCAGAACAATGTATGCAAAACCTAAAGGCCATTCTCGAAGCAGCCAATATGACGTTTGAAAATGTGGTAAAGACTTCTATCCTTCTAAAGGATATGCATCAATTTTCACAGGTCAACGAAGTATATGGAAGCTACTTCGATACCGAGACGGCACCTGCCAGGGAAACGGTTGAAGTGGCCAACCTACCCATGTTTGTGAACGTAGAGATTTCCATGATTGCCGTTAAATGGTAGCTTTATGAAACTCAACAAGCCCATCGATCGGGCGTTGTCTAATTACCCCTAAAATAAGGTCGTTGCGCTCGATGACCGTGGTAAGCTCCTCTCGCAAAAAATGGGCAATGCTTCCCACAAAGTGAATTGGCACCTTGGTGGCCAGCTCAAATTGCATGATATAATTGTTCACAAACTGCTGAAAGCCCTTATCGATGACCCCCTTGCAGTAGGGATGCTTTTTATTCTCAATCATAAATCGAGCAAAAGTAGCAAGATAGGTGTTTGGGTTGGGCTGCTTGTATAAGTATTCCTTGATGCTGTCCGCTCCCAGTTCGTATTCCTTAGCAAATTTAATGCCCAAATCCTGTGGCATCTTGTGGAAATAATAATCACGTAACAGTTTTCTACCAAAGAAATTTCCACTACCATCATCCATTAGGATGTAACCCAATGAAGTGACTTTTTGAAAAAGTTGGTTGCCGTCATAATAACTGCAGTTGCTTCCCGTACCCAAAATACATACGATACCCTGTTTGCCGATGGTGGTTGTTGAATAGATGGCAGCATAGGTGTCTTCCCTTACTTCCGCTTTGGCGTTGGGGAAAAAGTCTTCAAAAATTTTGCCCAAAAACCTTTTCATTCGGTCGGTACCACAACCCGCACCATAAAAATATAGGTTGGTAACGGCTTCCCTACTTTTAGAAATATCAAAGTTATTGGCCAACCTGTCTTCAATAACCTGCCTTGTAAGCACTTCGGGGCTTAATCCCAAGGTCTGCGTATTGAACAATTGCCCTCCTTTATCGTCCAGGGCAATCCAATCCGCCTTTGTGGCGCCACTATCGACAATTAATATCATCCCTCTTAAAAAAATATTCCTGAAAATAGGGCTTTTACACCAAACTTTCAGGAATATTCAATTTCGGTGCATTAAAGACCTGCTACATGTTCCGCAAGATCCACCAATTTATGGGAGTACCCTGCTTCATTATCGTACCAAGAAATGACCTTAAAGAAATTAGCATTCAATTCTATACCTGCACCTGCATCAAAAATGCTCGTTCTGGCATCTGAAACAAAATCCTGTGAAACCACAGCTTCCTCGGTGTATCCCAAAATTCCTTTCAAAGCTCCTTCAGAAGCTTCTTTGAACACCTTTTTAATTTCATCGTAGGAAGTATCTTTTTCCAGCCTTACCGTTAAATCCACAACGGAAACATCCGCTGTAGGTACCCGGAACGCCATACCGGTCAATTTTCCTGCTAATGAAGGAATTACTTTAGTTACTGCCTTGGCAGCCCCCGTTGAAGCTGGAATAATATTCAACATGGCACTTCGTCCACCTCGGTAATCTTTTTTTGAAGGACCGTCAACGGTCATTTGGGTCGCCGTAGTGGCATGAACCGTAGTCATCAATCCTTCCACAATCCCGAAATTATCGTCCAATACTTTGGCTAAGGGAGCCAAGCAATTTGTTGTACAGGAAGCATTGGAAACAATCGTATCCGAAGCCTTGAGATCATTGTGGTTAACCCCCATCACAAACATAGGCGCATCTTTCGAAGGCGCGGAGATCACCACTTTTTTAGCACCTCCATCAATGTGGGATTGCGCCATATCCAAAGTTGTAAATATTCCCGTACACTCTGCTACAATTTCGGCTCCTACTTCATCCCATTTTAAATTTTTAGGATCGCGTTCTGCCGTAATACGAACGGTTTTCCCATTTACAACAAGGTGTCCCTCTTTTACCTCAACCGTTCCATCAAATCTTCCATGTACCGAATCGTATTTCAATAAATAGGCCAGGTGCTCCACATCCAATAAGTCGTTGATGGCCACAACTTCTACATTGTCTCTTTTCACTGATGCCCTTAATACCAATCTACCTATTCTACCAAATCCGTTGATTCCAATTTTTACTTTTGCCATTTTTTTAAATTTTAGTTGTTTATGTGGTCATGATATCACAAACGCGAATAAGTTCCTCATCGACCGCTGTATGTGCTTTAATTGCCTCACTAATCGGTGTTAAAATCAGCTTGCTATCACGGATGCCCACCATGTAATTTGTTTTGCCTTCCAAAATGGCCTCAACCGCCCTAACCCCCATTCTACTGGCCAAAACCCTGTCAAAACAGGTGGGATTACCACCGCGCTGCATATGCCCCAATACCGAAACCCTAACGTCATAAATGGGTAAATGCTCTTCTACATATTCCTTAAGTTCAAAAACATTTTTACCTGTTTTGTCACCTTCAGCTACTATTACGATACTGGAAGACTTGCCTGACTTTTTACTTCTTTTTAGGGAATCCAACAAACGGTCAAGACCTAGGTTTTGCTCCGGAATTAGAATTTCCTCCGCCCCAGCACCAACGCCGGCATTTAGCGCAATATGGCCAACATCCCTACCCATTACCTCTATAAAGAACAAGCGGTTGTGCGAGCTGGCCGTATCCCTTATTTTATCGATGACCTCAACAACCGTATTGATTGCCGTATCGAAACCAATGGTATATGAGGTTCCTAGGATATCATTGTCAATGGTCCCCGGAATGCCCATAACGGGAAAATTAAACTCTTCACTCAGTTTAAGTGCTCCCGCAAAACTGCCGTTACCGCCAATAACCACCAAGGC
>JBCDBE010000117.1:0-9960 GCA_039184365.1 Bacteroidota bacterium
CATCTATCTAATGCCCGGAATGGCGGCCAGTCCTTCTATTTTTGATAGGATACGCTTGGATGAAAACCATTTTCAACTCCACCGCTTACAATGGTTTTTACCGGATAGGGGAATGACACTTCAAGCCTATGCCTTGGAGATGTGCAAAAATGTGACACACTCAAATCCTGTGTTTATCGGTGTATCCTTTGGAGGGATGCTTGTGCAGGAAATGGCAAAGCATATTCCTGTTAAAAAAATTATTATCGTATCCTGTGTTAAAACGAAATATGAACTTCCCAAGCGAATGCTCTTTGCCAGGTATACCAAGGTTCATAAATTATTACCAACGGGTTTGGTCAATAATGTGGAACTTCTAGCAAAGTATGCCTTTGGCGAAACCGTAACCAAAAGATTGGATCTGTATGAACAATATCTTGCCATTAGGGACAAACAATATATAGATTGGGCCATTGATAGTATTGTGAACTGGGATCAGACCCAACCTCCCCAAAACCTGATCCATATTCATGGAGGGAAAGATGCGGTTTTTCCGATAACAAATATCAAGAAGTGTATTGCTGTAAAAAATGGCACCCATACCATGATCATACATCGTGCCAATTGGTTTAACGAGCATTTGCCGAAACTCATTTTAGGTTAACCGAATAATTTTAGTGGTATCTTGCCGTAAAATTTAGAAGTAACATGAAGCATCTGAGGAATATTTTGGCAGGAATAGGTTTTTTGTTCGTTTTGGCAAGTTTGATGTATGCCGTTCAACAACAGGTTGATGACGACAAGCAAGCAGCTGAAGAGGTCCCCAAAAAGGAGAAGAATGTTGCGGAAACCTATCAAATCAGTGCTATTGATATTCCAGATGATTTGAATTTTGCCGGGGAGCCTGTCCCCATGGACGACCCGGAAATCATGGAACGTATCGATCGCGAATTTTTGGTCAACACCTATTGGCAGTCCAATGCCTTGTTATTGATGAAACGTGCCAATAAGTACTTTCCCATTATTGAGCCTATTTTGGCAAAGAATGGGGTTCCTGATGATTTTAAATATTTGGCTGTCGCGGAAAGTGCCTTGGAGGAAGTTCCGTCCTATGCCGGAGCCTCAGGATTATGGCATTTTATGAAGGGCACTGCAAGGGAATACGGATTGGAGGTCAATGATAATGTGGATGAAAGATATCATATTAGAAAATCCACGGAGGCTGCTTGTCAGTATTTGAAGAAATGGAAGGCTAGGTTCGGAACTTGGACGTTGACGGCTGCGGCCTACAATGCAGGTCCTGGTGCCGTTCAAAAATTTATGGGCATTCAACAAGTCAACGATTATTATGATTTGCTCTTGGGGCAGGAAACAAGTCGTTACGTGTTTCGCATATTGGCCATAAAGGAAATATTGTCCAACCCAGGCGACTACGGATTTGAGTTAAAGGAAGATGATCTTTATGAAATGGTCCCAACATTTACCGTTGAAGTGGATACCGTGGTAAAGAGTTGGGCGGACTTTGCCCAACTTTATGAAATCAATTATAAGATTCTAAAACGGCACAATCCGTGGCTTAGGGAACCGCATTTAAACAATGCCTCGAGAAAAAAATATACCATTGAAATCCCCAATAAGGGCTACTATCGGGAAACCAAGTGAACCTTAGCGGTACCTCGTCCTTACCTGTTGCGGCCCTTTCTTCAATTGCTGTTGCATCATTTTCAGTTGGTCGCCCAGCATGCCATTTTTATCCAATTTTTTGGCTTCCTGAAGTAGTTTTGTGGCTTCTTGTTTCCGGTTTTTTTGCATGGCAATCCCGGCTAAGCTCATTTTGGCCATGGCTTCGTCATAGCCCATGTTCAATCCTAGGCGCAGGGCCTTTCTAAAAAATTTTTCGGCCTGGGTCAGGTTCTTTTGGGAATAAATGATACCATGCAGGTAGTTGTAATATCCCTGTTGCTTTTTTACCAGTGCACCTTCCGGGTTTTTAATTTTTGAAAGCCATCTCTCCGTTCCTTCCATATCCTGTTTGCGCATTCTCAAAAAGGCCAATAGGATGATTTCGTTTCGGAAATAGAGAAAAATGAAAATAAGGGAAAGCAAAATCAGGAAAATACCGTTCCCAATGTACCCTTCCATAAATTGATATACGGCGTAAGCAATTATCAATGCTGCAATGGCCAGCTTTATATTTTTATTGAACATGACTTCGGTTCGATTTTTTTTGAGGTTGTGGAGTCGCTTTCAAGGGCAGACAAAAGTAACAAAAAGAGTTGAAACATTTTGTTTTGAGCACTTGTCAAAGTAAAAACTCTTTGTATATTTGCGCCCAGAATTTTTGAACCTCTACAGGTTTTTCAAAATACCTTCAAAATGAAAAGAACATATCAACCTTCCAAAAGGAAGAGGCGCAATAAACACGGTTTTAGGGAACGAATGGCTTCGGCCAGTGGGAGAAAGGTTCTTGCCAGTAGAAGGGCCAAAGGAAGAAAAAAACTGACGGTTTCATCTGAGCCAAGACACAAAAAATAGATGGGCTGTCAATAACTCGTTAATTAATAGGTGCTGTATTTAAAATCAGCACCTTTTTTTTGACCTATTTTTAACGATTAAAAAAAAATCACCGAGTAGAATGCCTAAAAGAGACCACTTAAAATCGATTTTGATCATTGGTTCTGGCCCCATTATTATTGGTCAGGCATGTGAGTTTGATTATTCTGGCTCGCAAGCGTTGCGTTCATTACGCGAAGATGGAATTAAAACCATCTTGATCAATAGCAATCCCGCTACCATTATGACGGATCCATCGATGGCAGACCATGTCTATTTAAAACCACTGAACACAAAATCGATCATAGAAGTCCTTAAGAAACATCCTGAAATCGATGCAGTTTTGCCGACCATGGGTGGACAAACGGCCCTGAACCTTTGTATTGAGGCCGACGAAAAAGGCATTTGGAAAGACTTTGATGTTGAAATCATAGGCGTTGATATCGATGCTATTAACATCACCGAAGACAGGGAACAGTTTAGGGCGTTGATGACGAAAATTGGAGTGGGCATGGCGCCCCAAGCTACGGCTACTTCGTTTTTAAAAGGAAAGGAAATTGCCCAAGAATTTGGATTCCCTTTGGTGATCAGGGCTTCTTTTACGCTTGGAGGTGCTGGGGCTTCCATTGTCCACGACCCCAAAGACTTCGATAATTTGCTAAGTCATGGATTGGAAGTTTCCCCGATTCATGAAGTGATGATCGATAAGGCCATGATGGGATGGAAGGAGTATGAACTGGAATTGCTTAGGGATAAGAACGATAACGTTGTGATTATCTGTACCATTGAAAATATGGACCCCATGGGCATCCATACCGGGGATTCCATAACCGTGGCACCTGCAATGACTTTATCGGACAGAACCTTTCAGCGCATGCGTGATATGGCCATTCATATGATGCGGAGTATTGGGGATTTTGCCGGAGGGTGCAACGTACAATTTGCCGTAAGTCCGGATGAGGAAGAGGAAATCATCGCCATTGAAATTAATCCTCGTGTTTCCCGTTCTTCGGCTTTGGCGTCAAAGGCCACCGGATATCCAATTGCAAAAGTGGCGGCAAAACTGGCCATTGGTTACAGTTTGGATGAATTACAAAATCAAATTACCCAGTCCACTTCGGCATTGTTCGAGCCAACTTTAGACTATGTCATTGTAAAAATCCCGCGATGGAATTTTGATAAGTTTGAAGGGTCCGATCGTACGCTGGGACTTCAAATGAAGGCGGTAGGAGAGGTCATGGGAATAGGGCGTTCCTTCCAGGAGGCCCTACACAAAGCAACGCAGTCGTTGGAGATAAAGAGAAACGGCCTTGGTGCGGACGGAAAGGGTTACACCAATTACGATACCATCATTCAAAAACTTACGGTTCCCAGTTGGGATCGTGTGTTCGTTATTTATGATGCCATTCAGTTGGGAATCCCACTTAGTAGAATTCATGACATCACTAAAATTGATATGTGGTTCCTTAGGCAGTATGAAGAATTGCATTTACTGGAACAAGAGATATCAAGGTATACCATTGCCAGTTTGCCCAAAGCATTGCTGTTGGAGGCCAAACAAAAGGGTTTTGCAGATCGCCAGATTGCCCACATGCTTGATTGTTACGAGAGTGAGGTGCACAAAAAACGTCAGGAGCAAAACATCAATAGGGTATACAAGTTGGTAGATACCTGTGCTGCCGAGTTTAAGGCGATGACACCCTATTATTACTCCACCTTCGAAGAGGAGATTGAAACCGCGGATGGTGCACGTTTTGTTGCCAACGATAGCGAGGTAACCGACAGGAAGAAAATAGTAGTACTGGGTTCAGGCCC
This sequence comes from Bacteroidota bacterium, assembly GCA_039184365.1. Taxonomy (GTDB): domain Bacteria; phylum Bacteroidota; class Bacteroidia; order Flavobacteriales; family Flavobacteriaceae; genus Croceivirga. Next base: position 4,348 of record JBCDBE010000117.1, read on the forward strand.
CAATAGAATTGGACAAGGAATTGAATTTGACTATTGCTGTGTCCATGGGGTACTGGCTGCTGCTGAATGTGGATATGAGACCATTATGATCAATTGTAATCCGGAGACCGTGTCCACTGATTTTGATACTGCGGACAAACTTTATTTTGAACCGGTTTTCTGGGAACATATTTACGATATTATCCTCCATGAAAAGCCTGAAGGTGTTATCGTGCAGCTGGGGGGGCAAACAGCTTTGAAGCTTGCTGAAAAGTTGGACCGATATGGTATCAATATTATAGGAACCAGTTTCGAGTCTTTGGATTTGGCCGAAGACCGAGGCAGTTTCTCAAGACTATTAAAAGAAAATGCTATCCCTTATCCAAGGTTCGGTGTGGCCGAAAGTGCTGACGAGGCCCTTGAACTCGCCGACGAATTGGGCTTTCCTCTTCTGGTGCGACCCTCTTATGTTTTAGGCGGGCAGGGCATGAAAATTGTCATCAATAAAGAAGATTTGGAAGCGCATGTGGTGGATTTACTTCGTAAGATCCCAAACAACAAATTATTACTGGACCATTACCTCGATGGTGCCATTGAAGCGGAGGCGGATTCCATTTGTGATGGGGAGGAGGTTCAGATCATAGGGATTATGGAGCATATAGAACCCTGCGGTATCCATTCCGGAGATTCAAACGCCACGCTGCCCCCATTCAATTTGGGGGAGTTTGTGATTCAACAGATAAAGGACCATACCAAAAAAATTGCTTTGGCCTTAAATACCGTTGGACTCATCAACATCCAATTTGCGGTAAAGGATGACACGGTTTACATTATCGAAGCCAATCCCCGAGCATCCCGAACAGTACCCTTCATTGCCAAGGCCTATGGAGAACCTTATGTGAACTTTGCTACCAAAGTGATGTTGGGCGAGAAGAAGATCAAAGACTTCACCTTTAATCCGCACTTGGAAGGCTTTGCCATCAAACAACCGGTGTTTTCATTCAATAAATTCCCGAACGTAAACAAAAACCTGGGTCCTGAGATGAAGAGCACAGGGGAAAGCATCTTGTTCATTGACGATTTAAAGGACGACGAGTTTTACAATTTATATTCCAGAAGGAAGATGTATTTGAGCAAGTAGAAGGAAATCACGAGTATTATTCAAGCTTTTTATAGGAAACTACCAACTCCTTGTACAGTTGGGACTCTTTTTTTGGGATGTTGGATAAGAAAATGTTTGCGAACCCCCTTACTTCGGCGGCAAATTTTCCAAAATTTTCCAATCTCCCGTTGATGGATGCGTTGACAACCAATCCATAGTCAGGAAATAATACCAAGAAATTCATAGATCCTTTGCTGATACCCCCATGGTGCACCATCCATATGGTTTCACCGCCCAAAAGGGAGTCATTTTCATAATTTAGCCAGGACCGCCAGCCCAGGGCATATTCCTGTTCATTGACCTCACCATCGGACAATCTAACCGGAGACCAAAATTCTTTTTTTGTTGTAGTCGATAAAAAGGTACTATCGGCAACCCAAGCATTTCCCAATTTCACTAAGTCCGTTGGAGTAGAAATAAAACCCCCTCCTGCCCATTTATAACTAAGGTTGACGTCATGTTTTATGCCAAAAGTCCTATGCTCCCTATAATGTCCTTTTTTAATTTGATAAAACGTTGCCAGGTAATCCGACTTGGGTTTTGAATGATCGGCATAGGTGTTTTCCATGCCCAACACATCAAAAACGTTTTTGTCCATATGGTCTAGAAAAGGTATACCTGCCGCCTGTTCCAAAACAACACTCGCGAGGTTCATGTCAAAAGAGGAATATTTGAATTGTGTTCCAGGTTGATATAGTAAGTTATAGCTGTCAAAAACTTTTAGCCCTTCGGATGCCGTACGAAATTGTGTGCAATTACATAGGGTATACCTCCCCGATGCAATGCCAAAATCTTCATAATTGCCCACGCCCGCAGTATGGCTCAATAACTGCCGCATGGTGAAATCCCATCTTTTTTTGGTCCAGTTGGTAATACTGTCCCCAATGCTATTATCCAAGTCCAGTTTTTCTGTATCGACCAATCTGGCGACTCCCGATGTGGTTATTGCTTTTGAAGTACTACCAACGCGATATTGGGTATTGGGCATTGCTTTTAACATTGCCCCAACATTGGAAAATCCTTCAGCAGCTGACCAAATAACACGACCTCTGTGCCCTACGGCAATTGAAAATGACGGTACTCCAAGTCTTTTGGAAATACCCTCCAAACGCGTTGTGGCCAAACCAATGGTTTTGCCGAATTGTCCATCTTGAATGGTAGTTGTGATGGGGTAGGTGCCATTGGGATAGGTAGTCCATGTACTATAATCATGAATACGCCATATAAGCCAGACCACCAAGATGCCAGCCATCATTCGAAGAATACCTCTGGTACGTTTGTTTGTTCTTATTTTCATCATACCGCAAAGATGAAAGAAGAAAAGATCCGCAAAAAAAAAGTAGACGAATTGGAGCCTGTTGCCTATGGTTTGGAATGAATAGGGGCCAAGGAGGATTACTATGCCGAAAAGTCCAATCCGACATCTACAAACAGGAATTGGTCTACAAATAAGTAGGTAAGGATATCTTATGGCTATTTTTAATATACCAATGGCCCAAAATTCCTTAAATAAGACCCCATGAAAAGACTGAAATTTTCTTCGCATTTCCTGTTCTGGCTATTCTTACTGGGGAGTTTTACACTAATACAATTTTTCAAAGATGGTAATGACCAGTATATGGGATTACTTTTCCTACAGAACCTAAAAAGGGTTCCGGCCATGATCCTTGCGGTTTATGCATTTAATTTCTATCTGATTCCGTTCTTTTATCAAAAAAGAAAATATGGATATTTTGTTTTGGGGTGTTTCCTGCTCTTTTATTTATCAAGTGCCTTGGATAGGGTGGTAAACGTGTACGTTTATGAACCCCTTTTTAGAAAGGGAGATTTTGTTCAAGAATCCATCGGGCAGATCATGTCGGACATTAGGTTTCTATTTACAACTTATTTATCACCCTTGGTGATTGCTACTTTTGCCATGTTTATGACTATAGTGCTACAAGAAAAAAACGATATTGAACGGATATCGCTCCAATTGCAACATGATAAAAACAAAGCGGAGCTGAATGCCCTTAAATCCCAGATACATCCCCATTTTCTTTTCAACACCTTGAACAACCTTTATGCCCTAACGGTACAAAAATCCGAGAACGCTCCAAAAATGGTGGCGTCCTTGTCTTTTATGCTGGACTATGTTTTGTATAAATGCAATGACAGATTTGTTCCGTTGGCAAATGAAATTACGTTGATTAAAAATTACATTGCCCTTGAATACCTAAGGTTCGAGGACATAATTCGTATGGATAGTACCTTCGATTACGATAGTGCCAAAAACGGAAAGATGGTGGTAGCCCCATTATTGCTATTGCCCATCGTGGAAAATGCATTTAAACATGGTGCCAGCCAACAGTTGGAAGCCCCGTTCATCAAAATTCAACTAACTGCAAAGGATAGCACGCTTTTTTTTTATGTTGCCAATTCAAAAGAGTATGATCAACAGAATGAAAGTACTGTTGAAGCGAAAGGTATTGGACTCCGTAATTTAAAGAAGCGATTACAGAAGTTATATGGGAATTATTTTCTTGAGCACCAGGATAAGGGTAACGTTTACGAGGTGCAATTAAGGATTGAAACCGCTTCAGCTTATGATTGATTGTATTGTAGTTGATGATGAACCACTTGCGCGTGCTTTGTTGGAGGCGCATATAGCTGAGGTTCCCTATTTGAAATTATTGGGTTCCTTTAAAAATGCGCTCGAAGCCTCCAATTTTTTGGCAAAGGAAGCCGTTGATGTCGTTTTCTTGGATATACAAATGCCAAGACTTACAGGTTTGGATTTTTTAAAGAGCATTGCCAATCCCCCGAAGGTCATTTTTACTACGGCCTACAGGGAATACGCTTTGGAAAGCTACGATTTTGAAGCTGTGGACTATTTATTAAAGCCAATTACATTGCCTCGTTTTTTAAAGGCGGTTAACAAACTATTAAACCTCAAAAAAGACCATTCTTCCGTTCATATAACAGGACATGAAAAGGAGTATTTATTTTTTAATGTAAATAGGAAGAGGGTAAAAGTAATTGTAGATGATATCCAATTTATTGAAAGCCTTAAAGACTATATCCATATACATCTATCCACCGCCAAAATCATGGTAAAACAGCAATTGGGCAAAACTATGGAATACCTACCATCATACTTCATACGAGTCCATAGATCTTATATAGTCAATACAAAGACAATAACGGCCTATACGGCGGAGGATATTGAGATTGGAACTTTAGAGATTCCTATTGGAGGCATCTACAAAGATTTTGTTTTCGCTTATTTGGAAAGCAATTCGAAATAGGGGCGGTAATCTTGGATGGAGCAACGGGTTTTATAAGCTGTATTCCAAAAGAAAGATGTATTTATTTGAGTAAACAATAGGCCAAACATCTGGATGGAGTTTTAAATTCCTTCATCGTCGTGCAACCAAAACTTTTTTGAATACGGTACCCCTTTGTTGCGTTCAATTTCAAAAGGGTTGAACCCTTTCTTTGCAAAAAGAAACCAAGCTGCGGAAGAAATAGCGGGCTTCGTACTGGCTCCTTCCCATAGGGCCTCTGGTCCGTATGACGTACCTTCGTTTGACACATAGGGGAAGCCGATAGCGTTTTTAAATTTTTCGCTTTCTACATAAACTTTCTCCATTTCAGAAAGATAAAAGCCCGCTTCCTTCTGTAAACCAGCTACTTTAAATGCCAATGCCATATGTCCAGTTCCTTCCAGCCAAACAACATCCTTATCTTCATCGAAACAATAGCCCATTACTTCTTGACCAGAAATCGTTGGGATTTGTGCATTCAAAAAACGACTAGCGGAATGCAAACTGCTAACGGGATAGTCTTCAAAAATACAATAGCTCCATGAATGTAGATCTAAAGCATATAAGTATTTAGGGTTTTCTATCCACGCCACTAAATTTTTGTCAACGGAACTCCAACGTTCATTTCCTAAATAATCCAATAACTTTTCATGAAATAGGGAGTAACCACTGATGGCGTTAAAAGCATCAATATTACCTTCAGTAATTTTATGGATTTTTGTATCATCCGAATTGTATCCTCCAAAAAGACCACCATCAAAATCTTGTAATCCTTTAAGCCAATTGCTTATTTCATCCGATAGGCGCTGGTATTTTGTGTTCCCTTTTTTTGAATGATAATTGTTAAGAGCGATTAATAACCATGCGTTGTCGCCCATCCAACGGCGGTTGAAAGGGATGCCATTTTTATCCCGCAATTGAGAAAACCCACCTTTGCCCTGCAGTAGTTCTGAGTCTATTTTTGAATCGAAGAAATCAAAGATTTTCTCGGCTTTCTCGAAATCATCATATAACATAAATATCAGGGCGGCCAATGCATTATCATACAGCGATACAATATTGCCGTTTTCCGTGCTTTCCAATAACCCATTTGACAACTGTTGATTTACAAACCAATTATAAATTTGGTCAGTTGTAACTTCTTCTACCGAATACAACATGGAGCTC
>JBCDBE010000118.1:0-9837 GCA_039184365.1 Bacteroidota bacterium
CGATACACTTTTGGTGTATACACACTTTCCAGGCGTGCGCCTTCGACCACTCGGCCACCTCTCTATTTCTTAATAGTTCGGTCGCCCAATAAACAAAAAAATAATTAGTTAAAGAAATTTGGGGCGTTAATTTTGGTGCATTTCACCATGTAACGGGGTTTCAAAAAGAGTACGGAAATCCTGAGATGCGACCCCTTTACCCAATAGGTACATGGACTTGGTTACGGCCGATTCCGTTGTAATATCCTTGCCGTTAATTAGTTGAATCCGCAAAAGACTTTCACTTGTTTTATATTGACCCATAACAACCCCCCCTCCGACACATTGTGATACATTTATGATGTGCAATCCATTTTGGATGGCCTCCTCCAATAGCTGCAAGAACCAATGGTCGGTAAAAGCGTTTCCAGCACCAAAGGTTTCCAAGACCAATGCTTTAAGACTTTTTGTGCTCAACACCGTCTCAACGAATTCCCTAGTTATTCCTGGGAATAGTTTAAGTACCCCTACATTCGGGTCCATTTTGGAATGGACTACAAGGTCATCATTATCATGGGAATCAAAGAGATAAGGATGGTTTATCTTAAGATGGACCCCAGACTCCAGCAACGTGGGATAATTCATGGAACGAAAGGCTTGAAAATGCTCTGCGTTGATTTTGGTGGTACGGTTACCTCGGTATAATTTATACTCAAAATAAAGACCGACCTCCCTGATGACCGGACGTTCGTTTTCCCTTAATGATGCTATTTGAATTGCGGTAATTAAATTTTCTTTGGCATCTGTTCTTAAATCCCCAATAGGCAACTGGGAACCCGTTAGAATAATTGGCTTGGCCAAATTTTCCAGCATAAAGCTTAAAGCAGAGGCCGTATAGCTCATGGTATCACTCCCATGGAGTACCACAAAGCCGTCAAATTTTGAGTAATTACTACCAATAAGCGATGCTATCTTCTCCCAATATTTGGGATTCATATTACTGGAATCAATGGGATGCCTGAAGGATACCGTGGTAATATCACAGTCCAATTGAAAAAGCTCCGGAATGCTTTTTTGAAGAGTGGTAAAATCAAATGCGGTCAGGGAACCTGTCTTGTAGTCTTTGACCATACCAATGGTACCTCCTGTATAAATCAATAGGATTTTGGCTCGTTCCATCATATCCCAAATACCTGTTCAGCGTTTTCTGTGGTAATTTTTGCCACTTCCATCTTTGGAATATCGTAGATCAAAGAAAGCTTCTCCAATACCTGCAAAAGGTAGGAACTTTCATTTCGTTTGCCCCGGTAGGGAACAGGAGCCAGATAGGGGGCATCGGTTTCGAGAACTACATGTTTCAAATCGATTTGGTTCAAAAAGGTATCAATCTTTCCATTTTTAAAGGTGACCACTCCCCCAATACCCAGTTTCATATTATATCCTATTGCCCTTTTAGCCTGTTCAAAAGTTCCCGTGAAACAATGGAATATCCCTCGAAGACCTTCTCCTTTTTCTTGTTCCAAAATTTCAAAAATCTCATCGAATGATTCCCTACAATGGATAACAATCGGCAATTGGTATGTTTTGGCCAATCGAATTTGGTGCACAAAAACCTCCTGCTGCTGTTTTAAAAAGGTTTTGTCCCAGTACAAATCAATTCCAATTTCTCCGACCGCATAAAATTTATGTTGTGCCAACTGCTCTTCCACAAATGCCAACTCATACTCATAATTTTCCTTTACATGTGTGGGGTGCAGGCCCATCATCAGGAACACATTGTCCGGATACCTTTTTTCCAAATCATACATACGCTCAGCATAGGTGGAATCTATGGCAGGAACGAAGAATCGTTCTATGCCCAAATGCAAAGCCCTTTTCATCATGGCGTCTTGATCTTCATCAAAGGCTTCGCTATAAAGATGGGTATGGGTATCCGTCAAAATCATGACGCAAAAATAGGTTTATCTTTGGCAAATTTATGGAATGACCACACTCAAATCTTTCCTTACTGCGAAGGACTATATCAGGGTAAAATTAAAGTTGACCCTAACCAATCATTTTGAATTGAAAGCTATTGTCAATGGAATAGAGGGTCAATTCATTTTGGACACAGGGGCTTCCAACACCTGCATTGGTATGGATAAAATTGACTTTTTTCAACTTACTTTTGAGACTTCTGAAGTAAAAGCTGCAGGGGCCGGGGCTACTGAAATGGAAACCTTAATCTCTAAAAACAATACCGTTGAACTTGGTGAATGGAAAAGGCGTAGACAAAACATTGTGCTTTTTGATCTGGTCCATGTGAATCAAGCCTTAGTCAATCATGATGCCAATCCCGTAGATGGTATTATTGGGGCCGATCTTTTAAAAAAGGCAGGTGCGATTATTGACTATGGCAAAAAGATACTTTATCTCAGAACCTAATGTATTCTAGAGTTCCAGGGCTTTTTTCACATCATTGCCCATCAACAATTCCTCCGGGTTTTCCAATGCTTCTTTAACGGCGACCAAGAAGCCTACGGATTCACGACCATCAATAATTCTGTGATCGTAGGATAAGGCGACGTACATCACTGGGGCTACAACAATTTGACCCGCTCTGACTATAGGGCGTTCCACAATGTTATGCATTCCCAAAATTGCACTTTGTGGGGGATTGATGATAGGTGTGGATAACATAGAACCAAATACCCCCCCATTGGAAATGGTGAATGTACCACCCGTCATTTCATCAACCGTAATTTGCCCATCCCTAGCACGAATGGCCAAACGCTTTACTTCGGACTCTACACCCCTAAACGTGAGGTACTCTGCATTTCGAATCACTGGAACCATTAATCCCTTTGGTCCAGATACTGCAATACTAATATCACAGAAATCATAAGAAATCATTTCTTTCCCATCAATCATCGAATTGACTGCGGGAAACTCTTTTAGCGCGCGAACACAAGCCAAGGTAAAGAACGACATAAAGCCAAGACCCACACCGTGTTTTTCTTTAAATGTCTCCTTGTATTGCTTTCGCAACTCGAAAATGGGCGACATATCCACTTCATTGAACGTGGTGAGCATGGCCGTTTCATTCTTGGCCGAAACCAATCGTTCGGCTACTTTACGGCGTAACATGGAAAGTTTGGAACGGGATTCACCCCTACTGCCACCGGTTGGCGTACCCATGGAAGGCACGGCATTTACTGCATCTTCTTTAGTGATACGACCATCCCGGCCAGTACCACTAACCGTAGAGGCGGCAATACCTTTTTCGTCCAATATTTTTTTGGCAGCCGGTGATGGTGTTCCCGTGGCATAAGACTCTTTTTTGGGAGCTTCTGGCTTTGGTGCCTCCTCTTTTTTAGGCTCTTCTTTCTCTTCGTGCGCTTTTGGCTCACTACCTCCAGCCGGTTTTTCAGCATTGGTATCAATTAAGCACACGACCTCACCCACGGCAACTGCGTCACCAACCTCAGCCTTTAATGTGATCGTTCCGCTCTCTTCCGCAGGAAGCTCCAAGGTGGCTTTATCCGAATCTACCTCAGCAATCGCTTGATCTTTTTCAACATAGTCGCCATCTTCTACCAACCATTCTGCAATTTCTACTTCGGTGATGGATTCTCCCGGTGATGGGACTTTCATTTCTAATACCATGTGCTCAATTTATTTTCTTCTAATAAAATTATCCTTTGTCTTATCAAAAACGTATGCTATAACCTCATTGTGTCGCCTTTGCGAACGTACCGCACTGCCTGCTGCTGGTGCGCCGTAGAATCGCCTGGAAACCACCCTAAAGGTTCTTGCCTCATCAAAATGCATCAAAAGATGCCCCCAAGCTCCCATATTTCTAGGTTCCTCCTGTGCCCAGACCACATCTTCGGCCTTATTATACTTTTTAAGGATGCTCCTAATTTGTTCTCCCGGTAACGGAAACAGTTGCTCCAAACGTACCAAAGCCACATCCTTTCTCTTCAATTCTTCGCGCTTCGCTAAAAGGTCATAGTAGAATTTGCCTGTGCAGAATACCAAACTTTTGACCTCGGCAGCTTTTACCTCAGTATCATCCATAACTTCTTGGAAACTTCCGCGGGCCAATTCCTCTTTCGTTGAAACCACTTTTGGGTGACGTAAAAGGCTTTTTGGGGTGAACACCACCAAAGGCTTTCTAAACTTAGCCTTCATCTGCCTTCTCAACATATGAAAAAGGTTGGCCGGCGTGGTCACATCAGCCACATACATGTTGTCCTTGGCACAAAGCTGGAGGTATCTTTCCATTCTGGCGGATGAATGTTCCGCCCCTTGACCTTCATAACCATGGGGCAATAGCAATACCAATCCATTTTGAAGCTTCCATTTGTCCTCAGCGGCAGACAGATATTGGTCAATGACGATTTGTGCTCCATTGCTGAAATCCCCAAATTGGGCTTCCCAAATGGTTAAGGTATTCGGACGGGCCATGGCGTAGCCGTAATCGAAGCCCATAACGGCGTATTCGGAAAGGAGTGAATTGTAAATATGGAATTTCCCATTTTGATCTTCGCCCATTTCATTGAGCAGTACAACTTCCTCCTCATGCATTTCTGTCTTAATGACCGCATGTCGGTGCGAAAAGGTCCCTCGTTCCACATCCTGTCCTGTCATTCTGATATCAAAGCCTTCTTCAATCAACGACCCGTAAGCCAGTAATTCTCCCATGGCCCAATCCAAGGCATTGTCATCAAAGTACATCTTATGGCGACCCTGAACCAAACGTTCCAGTTTTCGCAAGAACTTCTTTCCCTCCGGAAGCACCGTAATTTTTTCCGCAACGGCATTTAGTTTTTTAATGTCATAAGAAGTATCTATCTGAGAAAGCATTTTATCCTCAGCTACCCTTGAGAACCCTTCCCATTCATCTTGCATGAAAGCGGTTATCCGGGTTTTTTCGATTTTTCGTGAATCCAAAAGGTCTTCTTCCAAGGCCTTTTTGTACTCAACTTCTAGATTCTTGACATAGTCAGTATCAATAATCCCTTCCTTCAACAAACGCTGCGCATAAATATCCCGTGGATTTGGATGCTTGGAAATCGATTTGTACAAAAGAGGTTGTGTAAACTTTGGCTCATCTCCTTCGTTATGCCCATATTTTCGATAGCCCAACAAATCAAGGAAAACATCACGCTGATAACGCATTCGGTATTCCAATGCAAAGGTGGCCGCATGTACAACGGCTTCAGCATCATCCGCATTGATGTGTAAGACCGGCGAAAGGGTGACCTTACCCACATCCGTGCAATAGGTTGATGACCTTGCATCCAAATAGTTGGTGGTAAATCCAATTTGGTTGTTCACCACAATATGAATGGTTCCTCCCGTAGTGTAGCCATCCAACTTGGCCATCTGAATCGTTTCATACACCACTCCTTGACCGGCAAAGGCCGCATCCCCATGTACCAAAATCGGTAGTACTTCCGATATATTTTCTTGATGGGAACTGTCTTGCTTTGCCCTTGCGATTCCTTCAACAATGGAATTTACCGTTTCCAAATGCGACGGATTGGGGGCAATATTCATATTGACCATTTTACCGGAATCGGTTTCCCGCATCGAGGTCCAACCCAAATGATATTTTACGTCCCCATCAAAAATGGTTTCCTCGTAATCCTTGCCATCAAACTCACTAAAAATGTCCTTAGGGGATTTCCCAAAAATATTGGTCAATACATTTAAACGTCCCCTGTGGGCCATCCCCATTACAAATTGCTTCACTCCGGCGTCTGCCGCTTTTTCTATAATGACATCCAAGGCCGGAATTAGGGATTCCCCACCTTCCAATGAAAATCGTTTTTGACCTACATATTTGGTATGTAAAAAGCTTTCAAAGGATACTGCTTCATTCAATTTTCTGAGGATGTTTTTCTTTTCCTCTGGGGAAAATTGGGGGTGGTTATCATTGACATTCAACCAATCCTGAATCCACTGGATCCTTTCAGGGGTGCGGATGTACATATATTCAACACCAATCGCATCACAATAAATGCGCTCAAGATGTTCAATTATTTTTCTCAAGGGACTTGCCCCTATACCTATAATATTTCCGGCATCAAAAACCGTATCCAAATCACCTGCCTCAAGACCAAACTCGGCGATGGCAAGGGACGGTTCATATTTTCGACGCTCCCTAACCGGATTGGTTTGCGTAAATAAGTGGCCCCTAGAACGATACCCATTGATCAATTTAATGACCTGAAATTCCTTTTGAAGACTTTTGGGAATGGCTACTTCAGTACCATTGACCATAGCTGTTGTACCATTGGAAGCAGGTTGAATATCCAGTTCATCCAATTGGCTTTCCAAACCAAAATCAAATCCTTGAAAAAAGGCACGCCAGCTAGGTTCCACACTATCGGGACTATGGAGGTACCTATCGTACATTTCAGCAAAAAAAGAGGTGTGGGCAGCGTTTAAAAAAGAATATTTATCCATGAGGATAGTGCTTTCTAATCTTTTGTAAAAATTATTTCAAAAGTACGACAAACTAACAATTTACCCTTAATTTGGTGTCGATACTCGATGAATAATTTAGACCAAAAATGACCAGAGGCCTTACATTCCTGTTTATATTGAAAGCATTCCTATGTTATGGACAACAGAATGACCTTCATCCTTTTTGGGGCAAGGTTCGCTACGGGGGAGGTTTGGGTTTGGGATTTGGCAATGACAGTTTCAATCTTCAACTGGCCCCGAGCGCTATTTATGAAGCCAACACCTATTATTCCACGGGCATGGGACTGCAATTGAACTATGCTAAGTTTGGGGAAGATAAATTTTTAGGATACGGCGCCGCTTGGATGAACTTTTTCAGTCCTGTTCCAATGATACAATTATCGACCGAATTGGAACAGTGGAGGGTAAATCTATCGAATGATTCGTTGGGTACGACAATTGAAGACAATTATTGGCTCACCGCTCTATTTTTAGGGGTAGGTTACCAAAGCAATGGCGTCACCTTTGGAGTTCGATATGATGTTTTATATGATGAAGAACGCAGTATCTACGCCGACCCTTGGATACCTTTTGTTCGAGTATTTTTCTAGTTGATTTGCCTTATATCTCCAATAAAACCAACACGTCCCCTATTTTCGATATTCTTATCTTAGGAAGTAAAGAAAAAAAGGGGTGATCACCCCCTTTCATATCCAATTCGGTTAAAGATATTCCCTAAACCGAGGCCTTTTCGTAATTCCTGATTTTCTTCTCCCAATTCCAAGCTGAACCCACGGCATCATCCAAGGTAGAATGTGCTTTCCATCCCAAAACTTCATTGGCTTTTTGCGTGTCCGCGTAGGCTTGAATGACATCTCCAGACCTTCTAGGGGCAAGGCGATAGTTCAATTTTTCTCCTGATACCCTTTCAAAACTTTGAATCACTTCCAATACAGAACTTCCAGTACCCGTTCCAAGGTTAAAGACTTCAAAATTTTCATTATGCTTCCCGTCCAACAATCGCTGTAAAGCGGCCACGTGGGCTTTTGCCACATCAACTACATGAATATAGTCTCGTATGCAAGTGCCATCTGGGGTTGGGTAATCATCGCCAAAAACAGACAACTGTTCACGCAATCCCACTCCGGTTTGCGTAATAAATGGAACTAGGTTCTGTGGGACACCCAAAGGTAGTTCCCCTATTTCATTACTAGGGTGGGCTCCAATGGGATTAAAATAGCGTAGCGCGATAGAAGCCAATTGGGGGTTTACTTTGCAAACATCCTTGATGACTTCCTCACCAATCTGCTTTGTGTTCCCATAAGGCGATTCCGCTGGTTTTACAGGCGCATCTTCCGTAATGGGCATTTGGTCCGCTTGGCCATATACCGTGCAAGATGAACTGAAGATAAAGTTGGCCCTTCCCTTTTTTGTCAATTCTTGAAGAATGTAAACCAATACACCCAAATTGTTTTCGTAGTACAGCAGAGGATTTTCCACGCTTTCACCTACCGCTTTTGACGCCGCAAAATGGATGGCCCCACTTAGATCGTCATGTTTGGAAAAGAATTCCTGAACCCTGGATTTTTCCCTTAAATCGAATTTTTCGAAATGTGGCTTCTGCCCTGTTACCGAAATAATGCCATCCAAAACAGCTTCCGAAGAATTGGAACAGTTATCTACAATTACCACTTCAAAACCTTCATTTTGAAGTTCCACTACGGTATGGGAACCTATAAAACCAAGACCACCCGTGACCAGTATTTTTTTACTCATGCTATTTGTTTACAAAATCAATGACCAATTTCGCAATGAAGTTGATTTGTTCGTCATCCAGTTCCGTATGCATAGGTAATGAAATCACCTCTTTGACCAGTGAATTGGTAACTTTAAAATCAGATTCATTGTACCTACTATCGGCATAGGCCTTTTGCTGATGCAAAGGAATGGGATAGTACACACCACAAGGAACGCCATTTTCATTAAGATGTTGTATCAATTTGTCTCTTTTTTCCTTCAAAACCCTCAACGTATATTGATGAAACACATGACTGTTATTACTTTCAGGAATATCATCCACTTTATACACCATTTTTGGCGTAGTAATATCTGGAATTTGACCTAGCCGTTCCGTATATTTCATTGCGGCTTCCCTTCTTTTTGCGTTGTAGCCGTCCAGCCTTTTTAATTTGGCCCTTAGCACTACCGCCTGTAAAGAATCCAGCCTTGAGTTTACCCCAATGACATCGTGGTGATATCGCTGGTACATGCCATGGTTGACAATTCCCCGAAGCTTGTGTGCCAAGTCATCATCGTCAGTGAAAATTGCCCCACCATCTCCGTAGCAGCCCAAATTCTTTGAGGGAAAGAAGGAGGTGGCAGCAACATGTCCCCAAGTACCCGTCTTTTTTTGTGTCCCATCCTGAGAAATGTATGTGGCGCCTATGGCCTGCGCATTGTCCTCTATAACGAATAAATTGTGCGCTTTGGCCAAGGTAAGAATGGCGTCCATATTTGCGGTTTGTCCAAATAAATGGACAGGTACAATAGCTTTGGTCTTTGGTGTTATTGCCTTTTCAATGGATTTGGGACAAATATTAAATGAATCTGCCTCTATATCCACCAAAACCGGGGTGAGGCCCAATAATGCAATAACCTCAACGGTTGCGGCAAAAGTAAAGTCCACCGTAATCACTTCGTCCCCCGATTTAAGACCCAAGCCCATCATCGCAATTTGGAGCGCATCCGTTCCGTTGGCACAGGGAATGACATGCTTTATTCCCAGATACTCCTCCAATTCCTTTTGAAATGCGTGTACCTCCGGGCCATTAATAAAAGCCGATGATTCCAAAACACCTTGCATTGAAGTGGTCACCTCATCTTTAATACCTTCATATTGGTTCTTCAGGTCGACCATTTGAATTTTTCTCATTGCTTTTTTTTGCAAAATTAAGAATTATCAAAAGGTCGAATTTGGTTTTCGCCGAGAAATGTAACTTAGCACAAAAGCAACATGTGAGGGCTATCTATTCTTTTTTGGTTCAATTGACTTGGCACCTACTTCAACTTATAGCCAGGTTCGATCCTAAAATCAAGCTTTTTGTAACCGGAAGGAAAAAAACCTTTCCTGCTTTGGAAGCGGCCTTTTTAAGTTCAGATAACGTCATCTGGATGCATGTGGCCTCCCTAGGGGAATACGAGCAAGGGCTTCCTGTTTTGGAGAAGCTAAAAATAAACTATCCCCAACATAAATTTTTGATTACGTTTTTCTCCCCCTCCGGTTTTGAGGTGAAAAAGGATAAAACCCCTGCTGATTTGGTGGTATATCTTCCCGTGGATACCCAAAAGAATGCCAAACTGTTTTTGAATACGATTCAACCCAAAATTGCCATTTTCATCAAA
>JBCDBE010000119.1:0-9671 GCA_039184365.1 Bacteroidota bacterium
CCGAACTGGACCGACCGCTGGTGCACCGGTTGTCCCGCCAGGGGCATCGCCGGGTAGCTAAGTCGGGATGGGATAAGCGCTGAAAGCATATAAGCGCGAAACCCGCCACAAGATGAGATTTCTTTAAAGGGCCGTGGGAGATGACCACGTCGATAGGCCGTAGGTGGAAGCATGGCGACATGTGCAGCCGAGCGGTACTAATTGCCCGTACGCTTGCGCGCGCCCTCGCGCATCCCTTTCCATACCATGTTCAAATCGTGGTTCTTCTTGGACCCAACGCGGTCCGTCCCAACATATGTCATATCAAAGATATTCCTTCCCCAACGCGGAAGGTCCTGAAACAAGTTCAGGATAAAATCTAGGTGGCCATGGCGACGGGGTTCACCCCTTCCCATCCCGAACAGGGAAGTTAAGCCCGTTTGCGCCGATGGTACTGCCACACCAGGTGGGAGAGTAGGTAGCCGCCTCCTTCAAACCCTCCTTAGTCATAATGACTTCGGAGGGTTTTTTTATTTTAGCACTGAAAAGTTGACCCCCAAAGAAGTACTACACGAAAAATTAAACACGTATTCCCATGCCTTGGGTTTCTTATTAAGTGTAATAGGTCTATTTTATTTCATTCTATTTTACGGACAGAGCAAATTAATACTGCCGTTATTAATATACAGTGGTAGCTTAATACTACTCTTTTTGGCTTCAACACTCTATCATGCCGTCAAACGTCCGGTACCAAAACAGCGGCTGCGAATATTAGACCATATCAGTATTTATGTATTGATTGCCGGGAGCTATACTCCAGTTTGCGTCGGATTACTTTCAGGTTCAAAAGGTGAGTTGCTGCTATATCTCGTTTGGGGCATTACCCTCTTTGGGATCATACTAAAGTTGTTTTTTACCGGGAAATTCGAAACACTTTCGCTTTTGCTTTATGGCATAATGGGATGGTTGATTGTTTTGGACTTCACCTGTCTTCAACAACAAGTCACCGGCGATGGACTGCTTTTTTTGGGACTCGGCGGCGCATTTTATACCCTGGGCATCTTTTTCTACGCTATGCGGCGTATCCCCTACAATCATTTTATTTGGCACCTTTTCGTATTGGGAGGAGCACTATGCCATTGGATATTCATCCTCAATCAAATTGCGATAGGCTATACATCGTAAAGCTCAAAAATCAGCTTGTGTTCTACTTATGAATTTGACTTAAGAGGCTTCATATTATATAAAATACGCGATGCCAATACCCAGAACGATGACCATTAATTTTTGAAGATTGAAGGCATGTTTTTGGGCGCTTTCGAATAAAATTATAGTGGAAATGTGCAAAAATACCCCAATGGAAATGGCTAACAAGGGTTGACCATAATTTGAAATCAGGGAAGTGTTGGCAGCGAGTAAGGTACCTAACGGAGTCATCATCGAAAAAACAGCAATAAAAGCCAATCGCGAGAACATTTTTAACGAGGAATTGAACAAAAACATGCTTAATATGATGGCTACGGGTAATTTGTGGACAATGATTCCATAAATGATTGAGTTGTCTTCATGAATCGGAATTCCCTCTACCAAGGCATGCAAACTCAAACTGACCAAAAGCATCAACGGGAAGGAACCACTTTTTAGTGAATCGTGAACGTGACCATGTTCCGCGCCTTTGGAAAAGAACTCTAAAAAAATCTGAAGCAAGATTCCAATAAGGATAAAAAGACTCATTTCCTTATGTTCCTCAACTTGGTAAACTTCCGGCAGCAGCTCGAAAAAAGTCAAGGCCAACAAAAAAGCACCGCTAAAGGCAAGCAATAGTTTGGTGTGCTCTGGTTTTTTCGGACGAAGTATGAGGGCTATTGCGTATCCCAACCAAACGCTAAGAATGGGCAATAACAAGAGGTATGTTGTGGTTAGTTGCATGATGGAAACAAGGCAGCAAAAATAATTTATTTTTGCGGAAAGTAATGGGCAGATATTATGGCGGGAAACTTTCGTATGTTGGCGAAAACGCAATTCGGGATGGAGCAAATTTTGGCGAACGAGTTGCGAAATCTGGGAGCAGGTGACATTAAGATGGGTGTTCGTAATGTTTCCTTTGATGGGGATTTGGGTTTTATGTACAAAGCAAACCTTTGTTTACGTACCGCTTTGAAGATTTTAAAGCCTTTGAGCCGTTTTAAAGTGTTTCATGAAAAGGACCTTTACCACAACGTTTTTCGAATGGATTGGGCAAAGTACTTTGAGGCGGACTGTTCTATAGCCGTGGATACCACCATGCATTCCAAGGTTTTCAATAATTCCATGTTCGTATCCCAAAAAGTAAAAGATGGTATTGTAGACAAGTTTCGCCGAACTGCAGGACGACGTCCCTCTGTAAATTCCCAAGACCCGGATGTGCGCATCAATGTGCATTTATATGAGGAAAACTGTACCATTTCATTGGACAGCTCTGGGAACTCCTTGCACCAAAGAGGGTATCGTATTGAAACGAATTTGGCACCCATCAACGAGGTACTTGCGGCGGGCATGTTGTTGTTAAGCGGATGGGATGGCCGTTCAGATTTTTATGACCCCATGTGCGGTAGTGGTACCTTATTGATTGAAGCTGCTATGATCGCGTGCAATATTCCAGCAAATATCAATCGTGAAGCATATTGTTTTCAGAAGTGGGCTGATTTTGATGAAACCTTGTTCGATAAAATCAAAACGGCAAGCCTGAATAAGATTCGTCCGTTTACCTATAAAATTATCGGAACGGATAAGGCCCCTTCCGCTGTGCGCAAAGCCACCGAAAATGTTGCCCATGCCAATCTTTCTGAATTCATCACGATTGAACGAAAGGATTTCTTTAGAAGCGAACCGCCCATTTCTGGTGCGAAAATGGTTTTCAATCCGCCGTATGGCGAGCGTTTGACTATTGATGCCCCAGAATTTTACAAAAAGATAGGAGACACTTTAAAGGCAAGCTATGCAGGTAGTGATGTCTGGTTTTTGTCTTCCAATCTGGAGGCTTTGAAATTCGTTGGACTTCGCCCTTCCAAAAAGGTTAAACTCTTTAATGGTAAATTGGAATCGCGGCTACTGCAATATGAAATATTCAGTGGGGATATGAGCTCCCATAAACGCAAAAAACATGAAACCAAAGCATAAAGCCCTTCTTTTCAATTTTCTGGGGTTCGTTTTTCTTTTTGTTCCAGTACGACTGCTTTTAGGCTACTTTCTGCCTATTAACCGCATTTTTTTGGCGGTCACTTCAGCTATCATTGCCAACATATTGGCGCCAAAATTTGGTGCTATCCAAACGGATGAAGGTGAAAAAGTCATGATGAAATGGATTTTCATCAAAGGGATACGAGAAATTTGAGGATTATTCTTGGAGTTCAGCGTCTTCCGTTTCTTCCTTTTTCTTCTTTTTGGCTTTTTTGTAAAGCGGGATGAAGTAAGAAATGGAATAGTTGTACCCCACTCCAAAATTGCTTCCGTCGGTCACACGGTTAAAGCCAGGAATCCATAAATTGGGAAAACGGTCTGCTTCTTTGTTCGTAATCAAGAATCCCAAACGTGCGCTGACACCCAGATAAATGTTGGCAAAGAGTTCAGCTTTCACCCCTAAAACAAACTCCAACCAAGAAGCGTTCAATCCAGAAAACTCTTCATTGGGCTGAGCTCCGGGTAAAAAACCATCTTCATTGAAAAAACGGTCGGAATTGTAAATCACATAATCGTTTAGGGTCTGACTAAAGCTTGAAAAAGCATAGCGACCCCCTATGGTAATCACATTGTTCATGCCATACCAGTTTTCGTAGGTATTCCAGTCGATACCTGCTTTGATGTAGCTTCCCGATGTGGTATAATCGTACAAGGCGATATTGTCCAATTCTTCGGTTTGGGTCTTTTCTTCATTCCCTATTTCAGCGGCGATATAAAGCTTTTGGGTCAATCGATAATCGCCTACTAGCTCCAAGCCTTGGTAGTTCTCATCCGTAAAGGAAAGCACCAAACGACTAAGGTCAGCTCCTACCCGAAGCCCATAGGTCTGTTTGAATTCCACGCTGTCTTTTGTAGTGTCTTCTGGTGCATTCTGAGGCCTATTTTGGGCATACCCTAAGGTCAAGGCGCCCAAAAGCATAATGATACTAGTGGAAAATCTTGACATGGATGTTGTTGGAGTTTTCAATATCGGATTGTAAAACATTGATGTTCTCAATCCAGTTTTCATCATCGGTGTTAAGCTCAATGGCAATATTATCATAGCGCACCACGAATCCGCAGGCGCGGGAAATAAATTCTTCTCTAGGATTGTACGTAATGCGCAAGGTGTCAATATTTCCCGTTTCCTCATCTTCCGTATCACCGTCAGCAGAGTTGGTAATAAAGGCAAAGGAGATGGTTTCCGCATCGGTGAGCAAAGGAACACCGATAGAATCCCGATTGCTGGTTCTGTCAAAATCACCTGTCCCCAAGGTGGTATCCAATGAGGTTTCCTTAATTCTTAAAAGGGTAACCGTTTTTGCGTCGGCGGTATCAATGGCATCGAAAAAACCAATGACTAGGTTTGGGGTATCGCCATCCACGCAAATGTCGTCTTTTTCGCAGGCACTAAATTGGATGAAAACCATCAGTACCAATACCAGGATAAAACGTTTCTTCATGCAGTTTTAAAAACTAGTTCGCAGCAATAATCATTCCTGTTTGCCCAAAAGTACGATATTTTCAACGTGATGGGTCTGCGGAAACATATCTACAGGTTGTACTTTCAAAACAGTATATTTTTCTTTTAATAAGGCCAAATCCCTTGCTTGTGTGGCACTGTTGCAACTGATGTACACAATGCGCTTGGGAGCTACTTCAAGCAGCTTTTCGACCACGTCTTTATGCATGCCGTCACGTGGTGGGTCGGTGATGACCACATCAGGGTGGCCGTATTGGTTGACAAAGGAGTCAGTAAAAACCTTTTTCATATCACCTACTATGAACTCGACATTGTCGATATGGTTATTCCCGGCATTGGCCTTCGCATCAGCAATAGCTTCGGGAACTGCTTCCACACCGATGACTTTTTTCGCATGTTTGGCCACGAACTGTGCAATGGTTCCAGTTCCGGTATACAAATCATATACCAGTTCGTTCCCGGAAAGTGCTGCAAATTCACGAGCTATTTTGTACAATTCGTACGCTTGATGGGAATTGGTCTGATAAAAGGACTTTGCAGTTATTTTGAAGTGAAGGCCTTCCATTTCTTCCATAATATGGTCTTCTCCCGAAAAAACCACTATTTCTTGGTCATATAAGGTGTCATTTGCCTTTTGGTTGATGACGTACAATAGAGAGGTTATCTGCGGAAAAGTATCTTGCAAATCTTGAAGCAGGGCTGTTCGTTTTGCTTCATCGTTTTCAAAAAACTGGATAAGCACCATAAGGTCTCCCGTGGAAGCCATTCGTATCATTGCGGTACGCAATAGACCAGTACGTGCTTTAGGATTAAAAAAGGGCATATCCAAGGCCTCAGCTTTGGCTTTGATGGCCAAACGAATAGTATTGGAAGGTTCATCTTGCAAATGGCATTCTTTCAGGTCCAAGATTTTATCCCACATTCCTGGAATGTGAAATCCAAGAGCGTTACGATTTTCGATGGGATTTCCACTACTGACTTCATCTTCCGTGAGCCATCGGCTGCTGGAAAAGGAAAATTCCATTTTGTTGCGATAGTAATAGGTTTGTTCGGAACCTTTTATCGGCAAAATTTCAGGTAAGGAAACATTACCGATACGTTTGAGGTGGTTTTCAACTTCGTTTTGTTTGTACCAGAGTTGATGCGCATACTCCATATTCTGCCATTTGCAACCGCCACAAACACCAAAGTGAAGGCATTTGGGTGTCGTTCTTTTATCAGATTCGCTACGGATTTTTAGAACGCGCCCTTCATAGTAGGATTTTCTTTTTTTGGTGGTCATAATGTCCACAACATCCCCAGGAACGGCATTGGATAAAAAAATGACCCTTCCATCAGGGGCATGGGCAATGGCTTTTCCCTTGGCTCCTGCATCCGTGACTTCAACCTGCTCAAAAATCTTACGGTTGTTCCTTTTTCGCATGGGGCAAAAGTAAGGTTTTAGGGTGGTCCGACGTAGCGTATTGATTTGGCATTTCGACTGGTTTAAAACTTTGGGTGTGGACCAAATATTTGTAATTTGCAGGCTCTACAAGGATGATTTCTCTCCTACGCTGAATTTTCGACACTTCGAAAGGATAAAGGTGCAGAAGGAATAGACACTTTATCAACATTGAAAATTTTTAAAGATGGCTGTTTTAGAACAAATGACATCAGAGCAAGCGATTGCATTGGAAAACAAGTATGGTGCCCACAACTATCATCCACTTCCTGTAGTATTGAGTAGTGGTGAAGGCGTTTTTGTTTGGGATGTAGAAGGAAAGAAGTATTATGACTTTCTATCGGCGTATTCCGCAGTAAACCAAGGGCACTGTCACCCCAAAATTGTAAATGCCCTAAATGAACAGGCAAGCACCTTGACCCTAACCTCTAGGGCGTTTTACAACAATGTGTTGGGACGGTATGAAGAATTTATCACCTCCTTTTTTGGGTATGACCGGGTTTTGCCCATGAATACGGGTGTAGAAGGTGGTGAAACAGCGGTAAAACTGGCTCGAAAGTGGGCGTATACCGTAAAAGGGGTACCGGCCAATCAGGCCAAAATGATTTTTGTGGAAGGGAATTTCTGGGGAAGGACCCTTGGTGCGATATCTTCCTCAACAGACCCCTCGAGCACCAGCGGATTTGGTCCGTTTATGCCTGGTTATGAAATTATTCCCTACAATGATTTGGAAGCTTTGAAGGAAGCTGTGGAGGACCCTAACGTGGCAGGATTCATGGTAGAACCGATTCAAGGGGAGGCTGGTGTGAATGTGCCGGATGAGGGGTATTTGACAAAAGCCCATGTAATATGTAAAGAAGCGAATGTGCTTTTTATTGCGGATGAAGTACAAACCGGAATTGCACGTACTGGAAAACTTTTATGCTGCGACCATGAAAACATAAAACCGGATATTTTGATTTTGGGGAAGGCGCTTTCCGGTGGAGTGTTCCCGGTTTCAGCAGTTTTGGCTAGTGATGAGATTATGCTGACCATCAAACCAGGAGAGCACGGGTCTACCTTTGGTGGAAATCCTTTGGCCTGTCAAGTAGCCATGGCGGCGCTTGAGGTGGTCAAAGAAGAGAAACTGGCTGAAAATGCCGAGGTATTGGGGGAACTTTTCCGCTCGGAGTTGGCAAAATTCATTGAAACCAATGACTTAGTGCTGAAAGTGCGTGGGAAAGGATTGCTCAACGCCATCTTGATAAATGACACGGAAGATAGTTCCACGGCCTGGGATATCTGCTTAGCGCTTCGCGATAATGGACTACTTGCCAAACCGACCCATGGTAACATAATCCGTTTTGCACCACCATTGGTCATGACAAAAGACCAATTGTTGGATTGCGTAGACATTATCAAACGTACTTTGGCGGAATTCAAGAAATAATCAGAACGCCTCAATCAAGGAAAAGCATTCCCCTTGTTTGGGTAAAATCAATTGAAATACAAGAAGCCGTGAAACATGTTTCACGGCTTCTTGGGATTATTGCAAAACAATTTGCGTATCCTGAATAGGCTGCGGTTTATGGAATAGCAGTACCGTTTCTTTGGGCGGAACGCCTTAGTTGCCGTTGTATTTTTCGAATGGCGGATTCAATCGATTTTTCGGGTTCTATGATGTTGTATTCTCCCCAGAAATCAGGGTCGGAAAAACCGATGGCTTCATCACTGAGAATAATGGTTTTCTTTATTCTTTCTTCTTTGTTGGGGGCTGCGCCCGATTGGTTCTTTTCCCAATCCGTAACGGCCATCTCTGCAGACATGCTATATACGGAGTTGAAAAGTTTGGATTTCCAGTTGACCTTGAATTCCAACAATACGTTGCTATAGCCGTAGTACCATTTGCCCTCCTTCTCTCGGTAATCCACTCTATAGGCTACTTGGGTTGGCCATACTTTTACTTTCGCCGGTTTTTTGCGAACGAAAAGCTGTGCTGCCAAGTTCTTGTCCGTAATCTTTAAGGAATACACGGCACTCACCAACGTCTTTTTCTCGGCATCGATGAACAGTTCGCCCATATACAAAGGATCGATAATGTTGGGGAGTTGCTCAAACTTGATGACGAACACCAATTGGTCGTTGATTCGGGTAGACCGTACATAGGTGAAATCATAATTGTCAAAAAGTGTATTGGAGAAAATGTACTCCGGATATTTCATTACATCGATATACAAGGTGTTGAACGGACCGCCTTGTAGTTTGAGTGCAAGGGTGTCCAGTTTGCTATAATCCGTGCTTTTTCTTGCTTTGTACAGCTCTACTGCATCTCTTTTGCCTGAATTGTAGGGCGACTTGTAAATGTTGACCACTGCTTCGGAAAGCGAGACGTTCTTCCGACGTTTTTTGATGGTTTCCCGATAGAAAGCGGTCATCAAGGTAGGGTCATCAAAATAGTTTTCTCCTTTGCGCAATAGGGTCTCCCGAACCAGATTGGCGGCGTTTTTAGGGGCTTTTAAATCTACTTCTGACAATTGGGTGACCGATACCTCCAATAAGATTCGATTTTTGTTTGGAGTAAGTGTACTGATGTCAAGGGCAACGCTTTTGTATCCCAAAAAAGACACAATTACCTTTTTTGAAGTATCCGTTACCGGTATTTTAAGGAGGAATTCACCTTCAGAGTTGGTTACGGTACTGATATTGGTACCCTCTACGGCGAGGTTGGCAAATACCAACGCTTTTTTGGATGAAGCGTCCAACACTTCACCTTTATAGGATTTAAAATCTTCAGTCTGTTGTTGAAAGGCTGTACAGGGCAAGACCACAAAAAGGGCCAATAGCATCCAAACGGCGTGATAGCGGTAAGGATAACGATGTTCTTTTTTCTTTTTCATTATGACGAGCTGTTTATTTGACGTACTCATAAGATAATGATTTTTAAGGACATACCTTGTTAATTTCCATCGGTTTCCTTGAAACTAAATGGTTTTTTACCGGCTTTTGTCACTGCACACAAGGGTTCACCGTATTCAAGAAAACTCCTTCAAAGGGATGTATTCCAATGCATTATTTCCCTTACATTTTTTTGAATGCCTTTTCGAAAGCAGGGCTTTGAAAAACTTCGGTTTGATTACAGTTCAAATAAGGCAATGGCCCAATAGCGCAAACCATAAGGCAATTGGGATAGCAATCGTGCTAAGCCCATATGGGTTGCTCTAGAACCTTAAAAGGGTTTTAATCCAACATGAAAATGGCATTGGCAAAAAACAACTTCCCGTTTTCCCAAAAACCTCTAAAAAGGGGATTGTCCACTAGATACACTACATTGCCTTTTCCCATTTTTTCCGTACCGAAAATCAAGGTTTTGTTCAGTTGTTTTCGAGCCGTGCTTCCGGCAAAACCAGAGACGGGCGAAGAGCCTTCCTCAAGGTAGGCCACGTTGCCTTTTTTAAGATAATCGTAGTTGCGCGTGCCCAGTTTCAACGTAAAATAGTCGCTAGAATATCCAAAACCTAGTGGATGGGTATTGTCTCCGGGGCGAGGGGAGACCCCGATGGCGCACCCGGCTGACAAGGCGTTGGGTTACCG
>JBCDBE010000120.1:0-9652 GCA_039184365.1 Bacteroidota bacterium
CTGTGCGGGTGAAGGGAGTCGAACCCCCACGCCTCGCGGCACTAGATCCTAAGTCTAGCATGTCTACCAATTCCATCACACCCGCAAAAGGGATTGCAAATATATATCAATTTTTGAATTGCCCTTTAGAATTTTTTTTTAATCAGTCTTTGGGAATCGCTATTTTCTAAAAGAATTGAGCTATAAAATAGTACAGTACCATCAAAAAGCCGATGCCCAATCCAATGGCCAAGAAACGTATAGATCGGTTCACACTTTTGAATTTATCTGCAGCAATCTTGGAATTGACATACACTTGTTCTCCCAATTGGTTGAATACACGGTCTTCATCGACACTTATTTCATAAAAGGTTTTGGAGAAGTTCTTTATATCTCCAAAAGCAGATATCACGTCTCCAAAATAAAAGATATTGCTCTCATAGTTTTTCTCAAAAATGGGGATAAAACAGCGTATACTGTAGTAGATGGAGATGCATATCGACAAGGCCCATAAACCAAACAAAATATAAAATACCACGTCATCGCCCATTTGCTCAAAGACCGATTCTTGACTCAAATAAATGAGATTGAAGACCAGACCGTAAAAGGATAGAATCAATCCCGCCTTTACCTCCGATGCCTTGATAAGACTGAGCATATAATTTATGGCACCCCAATAATGGTCAACCAAATCGTCCGTGTGTTTGTTCTTTTCGTGGTTCACCTTTGTTGGAACAACACTTTTAGCTTCTTTTTTCTTTTGGTCCATCCTTCCCCTATTTTGTCGTCATGGTTTCAACACCCTGCCAGCCATCCCCAATTTCTTGAGTAATAAGTTGGGCCGATTTGTTCAAGAATAGTTTAGCGGTTTGATCGTTTACATTCAGCTTAAAAAGCTGCTGAAAAGTAACGGCGGCCATTGCAAATTCTTTGTTAAAGTATAACGTCATGGCATGGTCAAAAGTAGGTAGCGTCCTCAGTTTATGGTCTCGCAGGGAAGGCTCGTCCCCGTTGATACATTCGTACAGATCAATGGCTTTTTGTTTGCCCTTGACCTGTACAGGACCTAAATACCTAAAATTGAACTCATCAACATTGGTCAATTTAGCCTTGCACTTTTGAGTTAGTAATATGGATGTTCCATAATGCTTGGAAAGCCCCTCTATCCTAGCCGCAGTGTTAACCGTATCCGAAATAATGGCCGCATCCAATCTTTCTACATCACCGGTTATGCCCATGATCAATTTACCGTTCTGCATGCCCATACCCACCTTGATGGGCAATCGCCCTTTCGATACCCGTTCCTTATTATATTCATGGAGTGCATTCTGCATTTGAACCGACGCCCTAACCGCATCTTGGGCACCTTTAGGGAACAGCGCCATAAATCCATCACCCAAATACTGTAAAATAAATCCGTGATTACGTCGGATAACGGGCCCCATCCTGTTGTTAAAGGCATTGACGAACATAAAATTCTCCTTGGGGTTCATTCCTTCGGAAACGGTGGTAAAACCTCGAATATCGGCGAAGACCACCGTGACCTCTTTTTCAACCAAATCGCCTAGCGCTACCTCGGTAATATTGTTTTTTCCCAACGATTTGATAAACTCGGATGGTACAAATTTTTGGCTTACGTCGTAGATTCTTCTAATTGCTTCTTCCCTATCCCTAGCTTCCTTTAGTCCCTTTTGATAGAGGTAGGCACTTTCGATAGCGGCCGCGGATTGCAGGGCAATCGTGGTCAGGAGTTTCAGTTCCGCAGCTTTAAACTCCGTATTTTCACGGTTTCCCAAAATGACCATTCCCAGGGTTCTATGCTTCACCTTTAAGGGGGCGTACATAGCTGAATTTAAATGACTTATTGACGGGTTGGCTTTGACCCGCTCTTGGGGTACTATCGCGGCGTTTCCCTTTAAAATAAGTTTCTTTAAGACCTCATTTTGGTCACTGATATTTTTCTTGGCATTGGGATTTTCCCCAAAAGATGCCATTTGCTCCACTTGATCCCGATCATTGTCATACATTAAAAACATACCATGGCTGGCCCCGATGATCTGTGCTGATTCCCTGAGCGCAATCTCAGCAATGGAAGTTGCGTCAATCTTCTCAGAAATCTGCTCCCCTAAATCATAAATCGTATTGATTTCGCGGTAGAGCCCCAAAACTTCCTTTCCTATCTTTTTTTTGTCAAACTCTTTCTTTACCAAAAGGTGTAGTACATCGACAAGCAATTGTATTTCAGGATTTGTGGATTTCAATACACCCAATACTTCCGATTCAAAAACCAAATCCACTTTTTCAGGATACTCCCCTGCCTCTCCCAACAAAAGTCTGCCATGCATATCGAAGAAGGCAAATTCCACCTTTGACCGCTGCCCAATGTCTTTAAGTAGGGCCATAGCGGCCTTGTCCTTTACAAGAACTTGTTTTAACGATTTCGTCCATAAGGTTAAGGTAGGTTCATCCATGTGGAAATTTTACATATTCAACACTTCTTCTGCTACAGATAACATCTCATCGGGGTCGAACGGTTTGGTCATATACTTATTTGCACCCATTTCCATACCTCTTTGCCTATCGACCTCTTGCCCTTTCGCCGTAAGGAGTATAATATAGACTTCGTCGAGCCGAAGCTCCTTTTTTACCTTTTGGCATACCTCCATTCCGTTCATCTTTGGCATCATTACATCCAAAAAAACCAGATTGGGCTTTTCGTCCTCTATTATGGTCAGGGCCTCTTCACCGTTCTCTGCAAAAAGTAACTGCACACCCTCTTCCTCCAGGTCCTCAAGGGTTTGTTCGATAAGCATTCGTATATGGGCTTCATCATCTACAATCAACAATTTTTTATCCATTCACAATTTTATTTTCTGGTTGATTTCTAACTTATTCGTACACAAAGAACATCACGTTCTCCATTCCCTTTTGCACCTTTAGGTCGGTAATAAAATCTTTATCCCCGTTGTGTACTGAATTCAGCATTATGATGTCTGGCTGGGCTTCAAAGGCCTTTTCCAAAAGATTTTCGGAATTGGCCTCCATAACCTTGTAGCCCCTTGCACTTAAAACATCGGTAAGGGTCTTAACCGCGGAGGCATCTTCATCTACCACCAATACTTTCTTCTTAGAAACCCCTTGTTCTATGAGTTCGTCGACTTCGTGGAACAATTTCTCAGTATCGATGGGTTTGGTAAGGTAGCGATCCACACCAATCCTTAGCCCACGTTCCTTATCCTGTACTATGGAAAGTATTATTATGGGAATATCCATGGTTGCCGGATCGTTCTTCAATACGGCAGCCACGTCGAAGCCGTTCATTTCGGGCATCATCACGTCAAGGATAATAAGGTCTGGCTTGTTGACTCGAACCATATCAAGTGCCACCTTACCATTAGCAGCCTCCCGTACCTTATAGCCAGTGTGGGTCAACTCTTGGCGAAGCAAGGAGCGTATGGGTGTATCATCATCGACAACAAGAATGGTAGGGGTAGCATCCGGTTTTTTATTGGCACTTGTCTTAATTTGCTTCTTTAGGCTTTTGATGATTTTGTTGAACTCCACGGGCTGGTTCTGGGTGGATTCGCCCAATAATGGAATGGAAAAGAAAAAAGTACTGCCCACATTGCGCTCACTTTTCATCCAAATGATACCACCATGGTGTTCAATGATCTCCCTGCAAATGGGAAGTCCCAAGCCCGTACCCTGAGGCTTGTCGGTCAGTGTATCTCCTGCTTGTCGGAAGCGTTCAAAAATCTTGTCCTTATCTTCTTCTCCAATGCCAATCCCGGTATCTTGGACTTCAATGATAAGCTGCCCCTTTTCTTCATAAGCCTCTACACTGATCTTGCCCTTTTCAGTAAATTTTACGGCATTGGATAACAGGTTGATGACCACTTGGATCAATTTATCTTCATCACCATTGACCAAAGGCAGGTTTTCGGGAATGTTCCTTACCAGTTTCAATTCTTTTTGCTCAAATAGGGAGGTGGTCGCAGCAATCGCCCTATTAATAATATCTTGAAGGAACAGAGGCTTCATGTTCCAGTCCATCTTCCCCGCTTCTATTTTGGCGAGGTCCAGTACGTCATTGATAAGATTGGTGAGGCGTTCCCCCTCGGCAACCACCACGTTGAGGTTTTCACCCACCTGCTTCATGGTGCGTTTGATTTTTTGGTCTTCTACCTTTACCGCTGGAAAAATCTTGTCATCCAAACGTTTGCGAATGATTTTCGCAAAGCCTAAAACCGAAGTTAGTGGGGTTCGCAGTTCATGGCTAACGGTGGATAAAAAAGCACTTTTAGCTTCATTGGCATCTTCGGCACGGGCCTTTGCTTCCTTGGCTTCTTCGTATAGTTCGGCATTGTGGAGGGCAACCCCCACATTGATGGCGATGGTATTGAGCAAGCGTTTGTCCTCATCGTTGAACCTGCTTTCTGTCTGAGTACTTTGAACGCTCAAAACCCCGATGACATCATCTTCGACCGGAATGGGAACCCCTAAGTAAGAAATGGCCATCTTACCTGTCTGTTCAACGCCAATTCTTTCATATTCAGCAGCAATATCCCTATCACGATTGATCAACAAGGGCTCTCCCGACTTGATAATTTGGGAGGTCAGCCCCTCACCATATTTCATCGGCGGCATGTTATCACCCTTTTGATATGGGAATTCAATAATGTTGGTAGCGCGATTTAAAAGGGCCAAATAAGTGATGTCCGACTTAAAAAGTCGTTTCATTTCGTCGCCTACCAGCCGTATTAGATCATCAAGCTCCAGTTTCTCAGTTAGCGCCCGACTAACGTTGTTAATGGTGGCAAGTTCTCCAAGTCTTTGGTTGACTTCTTTTGTACGAAGCTGTACTTTTTCCTCAAGTGTTTTTTGCTCTTCGAGCAACAAACGTGTGCGGCGCTTGACCAGCAGATAAACCAAAGCCAAAAATCCAAGGACATAGAGTACATAAGCCCACCATGTTCGGTACCACGGGGGAATTATGGTAAAGGATAGTGAAGACACATTGGAAACATCTCCAAAAATGTTTTTTGCCTTCGCCTGGAATTTATAATCTCCGGGGGGAAGATTAATATATTCGCGGGTTGTCTGTTTCGTCCATTCGGACCATTTATCATCCAATCCTACCAATTGCGTACTGTACTGTATGTCCCTTTGCCCTATATAAAGGGGTGAAGCATAATCCACGGCCACCGAATTTTGACCGTGGGAAATACCCAATTTTTCTGAAAACTCGATATTTCCTCCATAAACCAAAGAGTCTCCCGTAATCGTAACCTTTCGTATGGTAGTACTAAAATCGGGTACTTTTGGCTTGTCCAACTTCCCCTTATAATGTATCACCCCATCCGGTCCGGAAAGCCAAACCAATTGTGTACCGTCCTCCTTTGGCATTTCGGGGTAAATGGCATAAATCTGTGTGTTTTTGAGTTCTTTGAAGACATCCGACTTTACCGTTACCTCCCCTTTATCATTTCTTTCCGCTATCATGACCCCAGATCCCACATTGAACCAAACCTTTTCGTCTTTGTCCAGAGTGCTCCTTGATCCAGGGCTATCCCAATTGATATACTCATCAAAAAAGAACTGCTTTTTTTCAAAACTATCGGTTGCTGCATTATACACATAGGTCCCTTCCGTTCTATTGGCAAAAACCATAAATTCTTCAAACATCCGGTCGATGCCAAGACCGGAAACAGGTAAGCCTTTATCTTCATTATACACCTTGTATTCGGAATTGTCCAAATCCAGTTTTCCATTGGTGTATTTTGGAATTATTCTAATGACTTCCGCATCGTTTGGCGTATCCATCCAGATAGAGCCATCCCCATTCTCAAGCATTGTCCCATAACCCAATAGCACTTTATTCGTTGATGACTCTTCGATAAACTGCCTCGTGGCCCCATCAAAATAAAAGCTCTTCAGTCCTTGTTGGTGTTCTACAAAAATTCTGTTGGTATCAATTTGAGATTGTTCCGTTATCCGAGCCCTAAAATCATAATTGATACTCTCCCTGACATAGCTAAAGGTTGTCCCCGTAATCTCAATCAATCCCATGCCATTGGTCCCTACAAACAAGCGATCATCGAACTCCAAATAATTCCCCCCTTGGCCAAAAGTACCTTCAATAAGTTTAACTTGACCGTCACTTTCATCCAGGTAACGAATCCCGTTATTGGTACTTAGGTAGAGTATCCCTTGGAAGCGATAGGTATCAAAAACCACGGTGTTCAGCCCCATGTCTGCGTCAATGGCCGTAAATGGGGAATTTAGGTTAACATTGGAAATACCATTAAACAGCACCAGCCAAAGCACCCCCCTGGAATCCACATAGACAAAATCCACGCTACCATCCTGCAAACCATTTTCTGTGGTATATTTTTGAATTAACTTCCCGTCATGGTCCATGAGAAAAGCACCATCACTAAACGTATTGATTACATAACGTCCATCTTCCAACGCAAATCCGGGAAGGTATAACCGGCCTTTGACCAAATCATCGATTTCCGTTTTGAAAGGTGTAAAATCATTGCCATCGAAGAGATAAAAGCCTTTATTTCGTGTACCGATCAAGATTTGATCATCGTAAGGCAGTATGGTATAGATACGCTCACTGGAGAACTTCTCCCCATTGGGTACCAGTTCAAAGGTATCATCGTCTTTCAGGATGCATAATCCCAAATCCCAAATTCTTACGTAATACGTATCTTCAATAACATTACTTACGTGAATCCCATTTTCAGAAACAATAACTTTGATGCTTTCTCCATCCCAAATGAACAGTTTAAATTCCGTACTAAAAATTATTCTGCCTTTATGAAAATAGATTTCCCATACATCTGCGAACACTCGATGTTCCTCGGGAATTTTTTCCAGTAAAGAGACATACTCCAACACCCCTTTATCCGATGGTTTTAGATAGCCAAACTCTCCTGCTCCACCAACATGGATAATACCCTTGTCATCTTTGGCCAAGCTTCTGCAATTTCCGGGAATATCTATTAAATTCCAATTGACACCGTCATACTGCAATACCCCGGCATTATTGGCAAAATACATTATCCCCCTATCATCTTCCAGGGCCCACCAATTTACGGGGGCCGCATTGTACTCTTGATATCGGTAGTTATTGATCAAGGACCTTCCTACCTGTTCCTGGGCAGATAAAGAGACGATACAAAAGTATATCAGCAGTACGGGCAATACAAAAGAGCAACCCCTTCTACGGTATTTGTGGTTTGTTGGCATGACGAATGGCTTTAAGGCTAAGGCCGGGGAACGTAACCCATTGCTTTTAAATGTACAAAAATATTGGTAGCTACAGTATTCCGCGTTTTGCTATCGTGGGTTCCGCAATGCCGTACGGTTGAATTTCAAGAAAATCAAAGTTTACTTTTTTGTATTTTAGGCCTTTTCAAAATTTAAATGGAGCAGATTACCGATTACATCCTTGCACACAAAGACCGTTTTATCAAAGAACTTATTACCCTTCTAAAACTCCCCTCCATTAGTGCGGACAGCACGTATGCGAAGGATGTTCTCGCAACAGCTCAAGCAGTGGAGAAATCACTGACTGAAGCCGGTTGTGATCATGTTGAGATATGTGAAACCAAGGGATATCCTGTAGTCTACGGAGAAAAATTGGTGGACCCCAAATTACCGACCGTCTTGGTCTATGGCCATTATGATGTACAACCTCCGGACCCCTTGGATTTATGGGAATCACCGCCGTTTGAACCTATCATTAAAAAAACCGATATTCATCCAGATGGAGCGATATTCGCCAGGGGTGCCTGTGATGATAAAGGGCAGATGTATATGCATATAAAGGCCTTGGAATTTATGGTAGCCCATAATCAAGTGCCCTGTAACATCAAGTTCATGATCGAAGGCGAGGAAGAAGTAGGTAGTGATAGTTTAGCGGATTTTTTGGAGGACCATAAAGAAAAACTGGCGAACGACATTATTCTAATCTCCGATACGGGAATGATGGCGAATGATGTGCCTTCCATCACCACAGGTTTACGCGGCTTAAGTTATGTTGAAGTAGAAGTTACCGGCCCAAATAGGGATCTGCATTCCGGAATTTATGGCGGAGCGGTACCCAACCCCATCAACGTGCTTTCCAAAATGATTGCTTCCCTTCATGATGAAAATAACCATATTACCATCCCTGGCTTTTACGACAAGGTAGAAATGGTCTCTGATACGGAACGGGCCGAAATGGCCAAGGCACCATTTCATATTGGGGCGTATAAGTCGCATTTGGATATCGAAGAAGTATACGGCGAAAAAGGGTTTACCACCCCTGAGCGGTACTCCATTAGACCGACCTTGGACGTCAATGGCATTTGGGGCGGTTATACCGGTGAAGGTGCAAAAACGGTCATTGCCAGTAAGGCCTATGCCAAAATCTCCATGCGGTTGGTACCCCATCAGGACCCGGATGAGATTACCGAGCTCTTTAGCAACCATTTTGAATCCATTGCCCCTAAAGGAGTCAAGGTAAAGGTGACGCCCCACCACGGCGGATTGCCCTATGTGACCAATATGGACAGTATCGGCTACCAAGCTGCTGCAAAAGCCTATGAGACTACCTTTGGAAAGACGCCCATTCCGGAACGTACGGGTGGTAGTATTCCCATTGTAGCCCTTTTTGAACAGGTTTTGGGGAGCAAGACCATTTTAATGGGCTTCGGATTGGATAGTGATGCCATCCACTCCCCCAATGAGCATTTTGGGATTTGGAATTACCTAAAGGGTATTGAGACCATCCCCTATTTCTACCAGTATTTTATGGAAATGAGCAAGTGACATTCAATTTTTTTATTCTACAGTTGTAGAATTTAAATATTTATTCTATGTTTGTAGAGTTAATTCTAAGCATGTAGAATATGCAACTCTCAAAATCTGAGGAAGAACTCATGAACATTTTATGGAAGCAAAAAAAGGCGTTCATGAAAGATCTATTGAATGGATATGCCAAACCCAAACCAGCCACCACCACGGTTGCTACCTTATTAAAGCGAATGGCCGATAAGGGGTTTGTGGCGTATAAAAGTTTTGGTCGTTCCCGTGAGTACTACCCGTTGGTCAAGAAAAAAGACTATTTCTCCAAACATGTGAACGGACTCATCAAAAACTTCTTCAATGACAGCGCCAGTCAGTTTGCTTCTTTCTTTACCACAGCGACCAATTTGAGCAAGGAAGAACTCGAAGAATTGAAAAAATTGATTGACGAGCAAATCAAAAACAAGTAGCTATGGGGGAATACCTTCTAAAATCTGCAGCATGTATGGCCGTGTTCCTGCTGTTTTATCAATTTTTATTGGAAAAGGAGCGCATGCATCATTTTAAGCGGTTCTTTTTATTAGGAGCACTATTAGCGTCCTTAATCATTCCAGCCATGGTCTTTACCGAATATGTGGAAGCTACTGCTCCAGCCCATGTTCCCCAAACAACTCGCTATGTATCCCAAGAAATGCTTCCGTCGAGCGAGCCTGTTACCGATAGGGACCTTATCAATTGGGCACTCCTCTTTTGGACGATATACTATTTAGGACTTGTGTTATTCGGGTTTCGTTTTGTCAAGCACTTGCATCAGATTGTCTTAAGAATCAGAAACAACCCAAAGTTGAAGCTGAACGCTATCACGCAGGTC
>JBCDBE010000121.1:0-9559 GCA_039184365.1 Bacteroidota bacterium
TACGGCTCCAAAAAGTATATGAATATATTAGTGCCAATTACCAAAATAAGATTGGAATCAAAGAAGCTGCGGATGTGTTGAACCTCAGTAATGAAGCGTTCTGCAGGCATTTTAAAAAAGTGTCGGGCACCACGTTTACCAGTTTTCTGAACCAATATCGAATCACCCAAGCCAAGCGTTTGCTGCTATCAGGGAAGAATATCTCTGAAACCTTTCATGAGTCAGGTTTTGAAAGCTTGTCCTATTTTACACGGGTTTTTAAAAAAGTGACTGGGGAAAATCCTACGGATTTTAAAAAAAGGATGGGAAATTAGTCCGTTGCGAATACATAGGTATGGTGCCTTAAAGAGACCCTTGACAACACTTCGACAAGCTCAGTGTGCCAGCTCAGGGTTAGTTCGATAACGCAAATCAAAGATTTGCAGATATTCCATTGTAATCTATTGAAAAGACCCTTCGACAGGCTCAGGGTTAGTTCGATAACGCAAATCAAAGATTTGCTATCTCACTAAAAAAGAACCGCCCCGTGCAAGTTTGCGACAGGGCGATTCCTAACTAAATAACCAACCAAAAAACTTATCTATATAGTCGAAGACTATTGCTTTACCTTACATTTTGCGTTTACGTTCAACATCCATCTTTCTATTTGTTGATTTTGTACGCTTTTTCCCTAAGCTTTCTTTGGACTTGAGGTATTGTACAAATCCCCGTCCTCTAAACTCGTACACGGTCTCACTGGCCACATGGTAGAGTTCAACCGTACTATCGTCAATAACGTAAAGCTCAAAGTAATCATTGCCCAAGAAGTCATAATCGAGTGTTAAAGTTTTCAATGTTTCATCATTGGTATCAAACACCTCATAATCGCCTTCATAATCCCACTGTAAATTGGCAATACGTGTTCCTTGGGCATCAACCGATGACTGAAAATAACCTCCGTTATCCCCAAAAAATCGTAGGAAATTTTCATCATCAAAATCGTTTATCGCCCCTAATTCGCTGGTAAAGGTTTTTTCCCAAGCATCAAACTCCTGCAACAGATAATGTATGTTTTCATAAAAGAGTCGGTCATAATCAAAGTTCCTTCTTTGGTATCCATCCAAAAAGTAAGAAGTATTGGTCCTTCTATTGTAAAGTTCCAAAGTACTATTGTTCACGGCAAAAACATCAAACGTCCAAGGGCCATCAATATCATGGTCCACATCAACAACCCCACTAAAGGTTCCA
Source organism: Bacteroidota bacterium (assembly GCA_039184365.1). Taxonomy (GTDB): domain Bacteria; phylum Bacteroidota; class Bacteroidia; order Flavobacteriales; family Flavobacteriaceae; genus Croceivirga. Next base: position 1,228 of record JBCDBE010000121.1, read on the forward strand.
TAACTTCCCACATCAATTCCCAACCCATTGCCTGTCTTACCAATGCCCACAATATTATTATTGGCAAATATGACCCCGTCCACAAAGGATAAGGTAAAGGCACGCTGTAAAAAGGGAATCGAGCCGTTTCCCCTTGTAGCATTAATGTCTACATACCATAAATCAAAGGACTGTAAGGCTTGATCGGTATTAAAAGCGGATTCAACGATGATTTCGTCCTCCAAAATAACCTCCGTATAACACGAACTGGCCAATAGGCCCATTGTAACTAATCCGAAAAGTAGTTTTCTAGTTTTCATAGGTGCTGGGTTTAATGGTTTCTACTTTGGTCAATCCAAGCATCATGCCAAAAAATATAACCTATTGATAATCAATATTTAATGATGGAAAAACCATTTATTCTATTTTTGAGGTTATAATTTTAATTGCATCCTTACATTGAGAATAGCCGTTTTAGGGGGAGGTAGCTGGGCCACTGCTTTGGTAAAAATGTTAACTGAAAACCTGGATGAAGTCCATTGGTATATGCGAAGTGGCTACGCCATGGAGCATATCAAACAGGAAGGCCAAAATCCCAACTATCTTAGTTCGGTGCAATTAAACAACAATTATTTAAAACTTACCAATAGCATTGATGAAGCCGTTAGAGCTTGCGACTTGCTTTTGTTCGTTATCCCCTCCGCGTTTTTGGAACAAGAACTGGATAAATTGACCATTCCTTTGGAAGGGAAAACCATTTTCTCGGCGATTAAAGGAATAGTTCCAAATACAGGAAAAATTGTTGGGGAACATTTCCACTTTAAATATAACATCCCCTATTCCCATATTGGGGTGGTGACCGGCCCTTGCCATGCCGAGGAAGTGGCGCTGGAACGACTGTCCTATCTTACCATTGCCTGTACCGATGGGAAAAAAGCGTCTTTTTTGGCGGAGCACTTAAAAAGTCATTATATCAGGATTAAAATATCGGATGACATTATTGGCACGGAATATGCCGCCATGCTGAAGAACATTTATGCCATTGCGGCAGGAATCGCCCACGGTTTAGGGTACGGTGATAATTTTCAAAGTGTCCTAATGAGCAATGCCATTCGTGAAATGAAGCGTTTTATTGATAAGGTCCACAAGATGAAACGCAATATCAATAATTCAGCTTATCTAGGAGATCTGTTGGTTACGGGTTATTCCACTTTTAGTAGGAACCGTATGTTTGGGAATATGGTCGGAAAGGGCTACACGGTAAAAAGTGCCATGATGGAAATGAACATGATAGCGGAAGGGTATTATGCCGCACAAAGCGCCCATCTATTGATGGAAAAATTGGAGAAAAAGTCAAAAATTCCCATTATCAACGCAGTCTACAGCATTCTCTATGAAAACAAAAGCCCTAAAAAAACCTTTAAAAAATTGACGGAGAAGTTGGATTAAACCTGTTCACGCTCCAAGGAAAAATTGGAATGCAATTCTAACTCCTTCGTCATTTTCTCTTGTAAAGCCAGCAGTTGTGCCTCATCATACCCATACGCTTTTTGCAAATCATCCAAGAGGGGTTTTAGATACGTCCTAACACTAGCTATGTCAAAATACAAACGTCCAGTTCTACGAATAAAAAAGTCCATGGGATTGGCAACCATCTCGTGTTCCATCCCAAATTTTAACTCGGCTCTAATCAAACGAAGGGCATTGTCTTTGTTTTGAAACGATTGGTAGTCTTTTAGTATGCGCTCGGTCTGCTTGCCATAGGTGGTAACCAGATACCATGCATCATATTCGCTAAAACCATCGGTCTTTATACGCCCATACACCTCCGCAATGTATTTTTTAACATGCTTGAATTTTTTAAAGTCACTGCCGCAAAGTGGAATTTCATCCGTATGGCACTCCTTTACCTTAAGTTGGTGTTCTTCTTCCAATTTTTTTGCAATGCGATTCACTACGCGCTCCGCCATTTTACGATACCCGGTCAATTTACCTCCTGCAATACTGATAAGACCGCTATCCGAGGTAAATATTTCATCCTTCCGGGAAAGCTCTGAAGCGGATTTTCCTTCTTCATGGATCAATGGTCGAACCCCGGCCCAAGAGGAAATGATATCATCCATTTCCAGTTCGATATTGGGAAACATATTATTTACGGCAGAAATCAAATAGATGGCATCCGCCAAATCGGTACGGATATCATCCTTATCCATGTTGTAATTGGTATCGGTAGTTCCCACATAGGTGATTTTTCCCCTTGGAATGGCAAACATCATGCGGCCGTCAGGGATATCAAAATATACGGACTGCTTCACTGGAAGTTTTTCAAACGGAAATACCAAATGCACCCCCTTTGTTAAGTGCAGGCGTTTCCCTTTTTTGGAATTATTGATGGACCTTAGTTCATCCACCCAAGGCCCAGCTGCACTGATTACATACTTGGATTGGATCGTCAACTCTTCTCCCAACAGTTTATCTTGGGCGACAACGCCAGCAACCTGATTTTCTATGTAGATAAAGTCCTTTACTTCTGCATAATTCAAGGCCATGGCCCCATAGTGCAGACTGGTCTTAATGTTCTCAATCGTCAGTCGTGCATCGTCCGTACGATATTCGGCATAATAGCCAGCACCATTCAATATTTTTTTGGGTAGCAACGGTTCCAATTTCAAGGCCTGTTTTTTGTCCAACATTTGCCGTTTATCATCACCTGATACCTGTGCCAATATGTCGTAAACCTTGAGTCCTATACTGGTAAGCCACTTTCCATATGACCCACCTTCAATAAGGGGCAGCAACATCTTTTCGGGCAAGACCAGATGTGGTGCCAGCTTATGGACAATGGCACGCTCGGAGCCTACTTCTTTGACCAACCAAAAATCGAACTGCTTTAAATAGCGAAGCCCCCCATGAATTAGCTTAGTAGATTTACTGCTGGTTCCTGAGGCAAAATCCCCTTTTTCCAAAAGGGCTACCTTAAGTCCACGGGAAGCAGCATCCAAAGCGATTCCCCCTCCAGTAATTCCTCCTCCAACCACGACAAGGTCAAATGCTATTTCGGATAATCCCTTAATGGTTTTGGCTCTATCCAAATTGGAAAAGCGGACGATTTCCTTCATTTTACAGCAATTTATTGAATTTTAAAATTAGCGGATCAAGAAACCATTTCAAAGAAATTGATAGGCCATTTAGGAAGTAGGGAACTCATATTCGTGTTCTACCTTACATATGCGCACTTTATACCAACTGTACCATTGGGTTTTTCCATTTTCTTGGGCAACTTGATGTTCCATATGGGCCTTCCACTCTCCTATGGCCTCCAGATTTTGCCAGTAACTTACGGCAATTCCCAATCCAGAACGGGCACTCTCAAAACCCAAATACCCTGGTTGTCTGCGAGCCAACTGCTCCATTTTCTCCGCCATTTCAGCATAACCTAAATCGCCCTCAGTTCGGGTATTCGTAAAAATAACTGCATAATAGGGTTCTTGTAGTTCCATTAAACGATGTATTCCTTTTCTAGAAAGTAATTTACCAAAGCCTCTTTCATCAATACACTCTGTTCCCCAGATTTCAGTGGGGGAAGATTTTCTTTCACAATATAATGGGGCCAACCTTCTTCATCAAAAAAATCAAATTCATAGTAGCCGTAGGGTTCCAATAATGTACAGATGGCAATGTGCATGAGATTCACTTTCTCATCTTTTTTGAAATTACGATGAAGTTGCCCCAGTTCCTGTACACCAACCAAATAGATTATTCCCTCCAAATCCAATGGGTCGCCATCGGAAAACTGAGCGGATAATTTCGCCACCAAATGCTCCCACCGTTGCTTGAGTAAGGTGTCCCTGGCCATATGGACAAAGGTAGGGATGGGCAAGCGTTTATCGTTAAAAAATCCTTTGAAAAAGACCGTTGACTGGGATGTTGATTCCAAATACAAATGAACCTGTTTTTTTAGAAAAAATTGAATATCAATTATTTAAACTTTTTTGTTGTGGATTTAACTCCATATCAATGCAAAACAATTATCAATGGAAACCATCATATTCCTTTTGCCATACTCTTCTTCTGTTGTCCACTTCTCTTGCCAGGTATTCCTTTTTAGGCGGTCTTTGTATTTGGCGTGGGCACAAGTTTTATCTTAGTTGTACACTATGTAATCAGAGCATTTCAAATGGCAACCGATTTCAACGAAAAAGAATGGGAAGAGGTCTTTCCAAAGACCTTTTACATTACTGATCCCCTATTGATTTTTCAGGATTGAACTTTGACCAATAGTTTATATTTGCTCAAAACACCACCAATGAATTTTTTGGATATTGTTTTGGGTATTCTCCTCGCTTGGGGTCTTTACAAAGGCCTGGCAAACGGACTTTTTGTGGAACTCGCCACTCTTGTGGCCTTGATAGCAGGTATCTTTGGCTCTATTCACTTCTCATATATCGCTGGGGATTATCTTTCCCAAAATATGGAATGGAACCCCCATTACATTAAGATAACTTCCTTTATCATTACGTTCATAGCTATTGTCCTATTGGTTCATTTTGCAGGAAAACTACTGACAAAAATTGCTGATTTTGCTATGCTCGGCCTTCTCAATAAAATTGCGGGCGGAATTTTTGGGGCACTCAAAGTGGCTATTATAGTAGGGGCGCTACTCGTATTCTTTGAAAAGGCAACAGCTTCCTTCAACTTCGTGAATGAGGAAACCAGAAAAGAGTCCATGCTCTATCAACCCGTTCGTGATATTGGGGCATTTGTTTTCAGCAAGGTTTTTAGAAGCAATAGCCATTCTGTTGAAACGGAATAATACGTACAAAATCCCATTTAGCGACACTTCTGGGCAATTCATCGCTTCCTAATTTTTTTCATCTATCGATTAATGGTATTACTGACCCGATAAGCCGTGCAAAATCATATGAAATGTCCGTTTTATTCGATGAAATAATATTTGTATTTCATCGATAAGCCCTTATTTAACGGTATTTTGCAGATGACCGAAAAAATAGGTTCAATCGAAGATAATTTATTGGTTCCGAACCATTCATTTCTACTTTAGCCCTATAAAATTAACACTAATCACATTGATTTTGAAAAGAAGGTTCCCCCACTATAACTTCATTATCGTTTTCGCAATTGCGTTGACTTCTTGTTCCGAAACATCGGTTTCTGAAGAAGGGCAATTATTTGAAAATGAAACCACCTCAAAGGTGGTGGTTGAATTATCCACACAAGAACAAATGTTGATTGATTTGGTCAATGAACACCGCACATCCCAAGGGTTAACTGCATTGGAATTTAGTGCTGAGGTGTATGAATACGCCTCAGAACACAATGAATATATGATTTCGCAAGGAGAGTTGAGCCATGATAATTTTGAGTCCAGGGCATCCACGATTTCTGGAATTACTTCTGCCAATTTTGTTGCAGAGAACGTTGCTAAAGACTATCAAATGGTAGATGATGCGCTACAGGGATGGTTGAGCAGTACCTCCCATAAAAATACAATTGAAGGCGACTTCACCCATACAACGCTAAGTATTATGGACGACGACGAAGGCAATCCCTATTATACGCAGATTTTCTTCCGAAAGTAAAAATTAGATTCGAGTTTTATATTACGTGTTTTAATTAAGTGTTTTGATGGTTTTAAAGGCCCTGCCCGGCAGGGCTTTTTATTTCTTTTGCATAGGTTTTGTACCTTTCCAGAAAAGAATACATGGCCATAAAACCCCCATTCAATCTCAATACATGGTTAGCGGAGAACAGGGATACGCTAAAACCTCCTGTTGGGAACAAAAATCTGTATAAGGATGCAGGGGATTATATTGTAATGGTCGTAGCTGGGCCAAATGCTAGAAAGGACTATCATTACAATGAAACCGAAGAACTCTTTTATCAATTGGAAGGGACCATTGAGGTGCACATTCAAGAGGATGGACAAAAGAAAACCATGAAACTTGGCCCAGGTGATATGTACTTACATCCGGCCAAAGTTCCACATTCCCCGGTACGCCACAAAGGTTCCATTGGTTTGGTCATCGAACGAAAAAGGGACCATATGAAAGTGGACGATGGACTCCTCTGGTTCTGTGATAACTGTAACCATAAACTTTATGAAGCCTATTTCACCCTACATGATATTGAAAAGGATTTCTTGGGACATTTTAAGCACTTTTATGGTTCTAAAGAACTAAGGACCTGTGATAATTGTGGCGCTGTAATGCCGGTAGATGAACGTTTTATAGCAAAAGAATGATTCTAGTCGCCAAAAGTATTGCGGCCTTTGTAGCATTATTGCACTTCTATTTTCTATGGTTGGAAATGTTTGCTTGGACCAGTAGGGGGCCAAAGGTATTTCGGAATTTCCCCAAGGAACTTTTTGAACCAACGAAATCCATGGCTGCCAATCAAGGCTTGTACAATGGATTTCTTAGTGCCGGTTTAATTTGGTCTTTTCTCATAAAAGATTCCAATTGGTCCATGAACATAGCGATTTTCTTTTTGGGCTGCGTGGCCGTTGCCGGCATTTATGGAGCTATCAGCGTTTCAAAAAAGATATTCTATATTCAAGGGGTACCCGCCCTTCTCGGAATACTTGCTTTTTTACTTTCCTAACAAGGCCAAGACTGTGAATCTTTGTAGTTTTGTTCCAATTTCAACAAAACCTTTTTAAAAAGTTATAAATGGTAGAAACTGTGACTGTTTTCGGTATTCAAGAGGCATTAAAGACCCTTGGAATAGAAGAAATAAATCAAGGCACTTCAACGGGTATGGACAACTTTGGTTCTGGAGCCACCATTGCTTCCTATTCTCCCGTAGATGGCTCACTGATTGGAAAAGTAACGGCTACTACTAAAGAAGACTACGAAAAAGTTATCAATACGGCCATTTCTTCATTTAGGAGTTGGAGGCTAATGCCCGCTCCCCTGCGAGGTGAAATCGTTCGCCAATTTGGCGAAAAGCTGCGGGACGTTAAAGAGCCTCTTGGCAAGTTGGTATCTTATGAAATGGGCAAATCCTACCAAGAAGGATTGGGCGAAGTACAAGAAATGATAGACATCTGTGATTTTGCCGTTGGTCTTTCACGACAATTGCATGGTCTCACCATGCATTCCGAGCGTCCGGGACATCGTATGTATGAACAGTACCACCCGCTGGGAATTGTCGGCGTTATCTCCGCATTCAATTTTCCCGTTGCCGTATGGGCATGGAATACGGCCCTGGCATGGGTCTGTGGAGATGTTTGTGTTTGGAAACCCTCAGAAAAAACACCACTTTGTGGTATTGCTTGCCAGAACATTATTGCAGAAGTACTTCAAAAGAACAATCTTCCTGAGGGCATCTCCTGTTTGATCAATGGGGATTACCGCGTTGGGGAATTTATGACCCATGATAAAAGGGTTCCCCTGGTTTCGGCAACAGGTTCCATACGAATGGGCAAAATTGTTGCCCAGGCCGTAGCGGCAAGGTTAGGGAAATCCCTTTTAGAACTTGGCGGGAACAATGCCATTATCGTTACCCCGAATGCCGATATTAAAATGACCGTTATAGGTGCCGTTTTCGGAGCCGTTGGAACGGCTGGACAACGTTGCACTTCTACAAGGCGGTTGATCGTTCACGAATCCATTTACGATGCAGTAAAAAAAGCCTTGGTTGATGCCTACCAACAATTAAAGATTGGAAATCCCCTGGATGAAAACAATCATGTAGGGCCCCTAATTGATACCGATGCCGTAGCACTTTATGAAAGAGCACTGCAAAAGGCAGAGGACGAGGGAGGAATTGTGCTGGTAAAAGGCGGCGTTCTTAAAGGACAAGGGTATGAAAGTGGGTGTTACGTAAAACCTGCCATAGTTGAAGCTAAAAACTCCTTTGAAATCGTACAGGAGGAAACCTTTGCCCCAATTTTATATTTGCTAAAATATTCCGGTGAAGTAGAAAATGCCATTGCCCTCCAGAACAATGTGGTTCAAGGACTTTCCTCTGCCATTATGACCAATAACCTTAGGGAAGCGGAACGTTTTCTTTCTGCAGCAGGAAGTGATTGTGGTATTGCCAATGTCAATATTGGCACTTCCGGCGCGGAAATTGGAGGTGCCTTTGGAGGCGAAAAAGAAACTGGAGGTGGCAGGGAAAGTGGTTCCGATGCCTGGAAAGTGTATATGAGGCGGCAAACCAATACCATCAACTATACCGATAAATTGCCTCTTGCACAAGGTATCAAATTTGACCTATAATAGTGCAATCCCCCAGGTCATTTGTCACCAGTGGGTTGCAAGGGCACAAGGAATTACATTTGATTTATAAAAAAACCGCTGCCCCCGAAAGTACAACGGTTTTAAACCAA
>JBCDBE010000122.1:0-9520 GCA_039184365.1 Bacteroidota bacterium
AAAATTCCGTTGGTATAGCGAAGTCCTGATTGACCATTTACTTTGGTCTCCGTAATAAGTAGGTTCAATGGAAAGCGGTCTTCATTCATTACAGCTTCTCGTAGGGAGGTCGAACACGCGACTAAGCTGTAATCTTCTAGGCCTTCAAAAACCTTTTTGCAAAGCTTTGCGGTATTTGGGTCATGGTCCAATACCATGACATGATTCGGGGTTTTCATGTTATGTCTGATTTGGGGTTATTATTTAATTTGGGTTTGGGCAATACAATGGCCCATCCTTTTTTGGAGGATGTTAAATACTATTTGAACATAAAGTGCTTACTTCAAGTTATTTGAAGTAACACTTACAGTTATTGACATGGGTTAATTCACCAATGTCGATGTCGTATTTTTAATAGGAAATTTCCTTGGAAACAGGGAACTTTTTGTGGTGGGCCATTGCCATTTTTCTGAGTGTAGTTGTAGGTTAACATATAGTAGAATTTTCGGGGTTAATCTATTATATGTTTGGAAAATAATGGATTTATTTGAGCTAGAATAGGATTTGTAAGTATTTTCGTCCAAATGCACCCCACTTTAAGGATTTTTCAAAAATTAGGACCAATCGTATGCATAATACAAAGGCCACTGTCCAATGGAAAATGGACAATGACCTTAGTAGCATTTGCCTTTTGTAGGCATGAGTTAATGTAGTGCGTTATTCCATTTCAAAACCAATATCAGCCGTCTGTGCCGTATTGTACACTTCCATAATCCATTTGTCCTCTTTGTAGGAACCTCCCAAATCGGATACAATGGCCACATCGGCATCATCTTTAGTAGTAAAATCGGCCAGATAGACATAATGTAACCCGTTTTCCTTGTTGTAAAATTGCCTTGCCTCCAAACCCTTTTTGGACAAATCCTGCATAAATGATTTCAGATTGGACTTGTTTTTAAATACATTGGCAATTAAATAGAAACCTGAATTAACCCCGATAGCTTCTGACCGATTTTTAGCCTTTATAGGAATTTCATTGAAATCCTTAAACCTTTCTTTTCTGTTTTTTGGTGTTTGTTCTTGTTGTGCTGCTGCTATGGCAGTCTGTACACTTCCAAATTGGGACCTTGAGCGTCCCCTACTTTCCCCATCGTTGTCCTTGATCTCTTTTCGTAACAACCTGACCATACGTTCAAGTCGACGTTCGAACATTTGGTTTCTAAGCTGTTCCATGGAATCTTGTCTTAAAATCAACTCATCAATCAGCATTCTATTCTGATGGGCCAGGCTTGCTTCATCAAAAGCAACTGGTGCAGTATTCATTTTCTCTTTTAAATCATCCAATTGTTGCTCATAGTTCCTGACAATTTCATCAATACGATCATCCTCTTCATTGGAAGCCAACTGTACGTTGATTCCCGTTCCCCTTAACTCATCGTTCATGGTGTAGGCTAGGGAAAGCTCATGGTTCCATCCCAGATTTTCCCCTTGCTCGGTGGGGCTCTTTTCCATGAGGTATCCCAACGATAACCTTTTGTTCAAATTAAATCCAAGACCGGAAGAAACGCCATAGCGCTGGTCATAACTGGCCTGCAACCACCCCAATTTGGGTAAATCCATTAAAAGGGAACCCGTCATTGACCATTCTTGGTTGAAGTCTTGCCCTAGCTGGACCAAGGGAATAAACCTGGCGTCTTCCAAAATTCCCGCAGCCCTTTTAAAGGTATGGGTGAATTGTACCTGGGACCTTATATGGTCCAATCCAAAATTGGTAAACAATTCTTCATTGGTTTGATTGTAGCGAACCAAATCGGTAAAGAACATTCCAAAATCCCATTTCCCCAAGGATAAATTAAGTCCGGGTTCTATGGACAGGGAGTTGATCTTTTCCACTTCGTTCAGAAGAGGGTCTTCTTCATTGACCACAATTCGGTTCCTATCCAATCCTTGACTTCTGTAATTTACATTGGCACCAAAGGAAAGGGCACTTTTTTCTCCCAACTGTACCGCGGTGGCATAGTTGGCGTGAAAACCAAATTCTTGAATGACGCCCGACCATTGACCATAAATGCCCAATCCCAATGCGGTATTCTCATCCAATTTATTGCTAAAGCCTAAAAAGTAGTTTTGATTGTTGTCTTCAAAACCAGCGTATTGGTTCCGTAACAATACGTTTAGGTACGATTTGTTTTCACGTACCAAAGAGAACGTAGGATTGATCAAGAATCGGTTGAAGAACAACTGATTGTGGAAAGGATCTCTTGTGTTTTGCAATGTTTGTTCTTGGGCACTTAAGTTGCTTGATAGCAGCAAGGTCCCTAATAGCAAACCAAGTATTCTATTTGTATCATTCTTTTGTAAGTCCATCTTTTCGGGGTTAAAGTGAAACCATTAGGTGCGACAAAGGAGGATTGTTCCTTTTATAAAGATCTTGATCGGGCCTGTTCCTTCTTATTCGTCCTCAAAAACAGTGGAAGAATATTCGGTCTTGTTCTCATCATTCAGGGCGTTCCATAGCTTCTGTTCATCCTTTTCCACTTTGGCAAGATTACTTTCTTTTGGAGCGAAGGCATATTGGGCCACGGTTTCTTGATCCCCACGGTTGGACAGAACGAAGCCCATTCCCTTGCTTGGCGAAAATGTAAGGGCAAAATCATCGTACCGACTGTTAATGCGATTGCCCAAGTTTTTTGATTTACCCAATCGGTTGCCCTCCACGGTTACGGCAAAGAGATCAAGGCCACCATGTCCCTTTCTTCCCTTGGAAGCAAACACCAAAGTAGAGCCATTGACCAAACTGGGATACATATCATCTTTTCTGGTATTCACTTTGGCCCCTAAGTTTTTGGGTTGTCCTAGACTGCCATCCGACCTAATTTCTGAAACATAAATATCATATTTGCCATAGGTTCCCGGCATATTGGAAGCAAAAAACAAGCGTGTTCCATCCTGTGAAACAGTGGGATGTTTTGCGGAATAGTGTTTTGGACAAACATTGACCTTTTCAATATTCTTCCAATTTCCGTTGATGTTCTCTGCCCGGTAGATTTCGTATACAATTTCCTTTTTGGAAAAAATTCCCGTTTCCGGTTTTTGGGCCACTGCCTTGCTAAAAAAAGCTACTTTTCCATTACCGGTTATGGTCAATTTTGGAGCGTAGGTAGCTTCTTTGGACACAATACCGAGATTGCTATTCTTAAGATTGGGTTCACCGGACGCCATCACTGTTGAAACGTTCATAAAGTATTGGGAAGGGCCCGGGGCTCTATAATCATCCATAATGACTTTGGACCAGTCCGTTTTGTCATTTTTAAGTTTTCCCATCAATTTGTCATTGGCATAGGCGAACCGTTTCTGGAAACGTTTATGTTGCACTTCATCAGTGGTGTTTTCCAAGAGGCGTTCGTACCAAAATGCTGCTGACTCATAGTTTTCGCTTAGTAAGTTGGCGTTTCCCAAATCCTGAAAAATTTCAAGTTCGGAATATCCTTGATTTAGTAGATTGAGATAATCATCAATTCGTTGGGTAGCTTCCTTATCCCCAAAAATGGGTCTTGGATTGGCATCCCCTTGGGCTACAACTTCTGTAACCCCAACATGTAGCAAGAATGCCCCTATCATAAAAATTGTAGCTGTACGTATCATATTATAAGATTTAGGACGTTTAACTTGTACAAAGTTCTACAAAGCTTTTCTGGAATCCCCTATGAGAAATTCATAGGTTTTGTTATTGGTCGGTATAGAAGTGCATTTCGTCGATGAAAATCCATGATTTCAACGATAGTATGCTGAAAATCAGGGGTAAAAAAAGCCTCACCAAGGTGAAGCTTCTATCTGTAGGAAAAAGGATATCTTCTCAAATTAGTACATCAAGCAACAAGGGTTAAGCGGCCCAAAAGACCATTATCCCCTATTTACCTTACCTTATTTTGTTCTTTTCTATAATCCAAAGGCGGCATCCTATCACCTATTAGGGGTTCATAGACCAGACTGCCCAATCTTTCCTTAAATTCTTTTTGGGCCTCTTGGATTAACGATGGGTTGAGAATAAGGTCTTTTCCTGTAAGTGCCATGGTCTTTGAAGCGGCCATCATCCCCTTAAATCCTATGGACATTCCATCAGCGGCCACCGCCTGCCAAGTATGGGCAGCCGTTCCTGGAATCCAAGTGGCAGTTCCCAAACCAACTGTAGGAACCACATAACTTACATCCCCAACATCCGTGGAAGCTGAAAAATGCGATAGTCTGTAGGGCTGGATGTCCTTGGAGTTACTCAAAGGAGGAACCTTTGTAGAATTAAAGGATTCTTGAATCTTTTGGGCAAATTCCAATTCTTTTGCATCATATTGAACACCACCCACAATCGAAAGATTTTTGTGCATGGCCTTTGCCAAGGTCTCGTTAGGTAAAAGGCCGTACATTCCTGAGATAATCTCAACTTCTACCTTTGTGCCTGTCCCCATGGCAGCACCTTCAGCGGCCTTGACCACCCGCTGCCACATCTGCTGAACTTCCGTTACATCTGGATGACGTACCATATATTCCACCACGGCATGGTCCGGTACCACATTGGCAGCAAGGCCACCATTTGTTATCACATAATGTATTCTGCTTCCCTCATCCACATGCTCACGCATCATATTCACCATATGATTCATGGCTTCGACACCGTCCAATGCCGATCTTCCTCGTTCCGGAGAACCTGCGGCATGGGAACTTTCACCCTTGAAGGTAAAGTACCCTTGAATTAGGGAATTGCAGGTGAACGCATTGGCAACATTACGATCGGCAGGGTGCCAGTTGATGACCGCATCCACATCACTCAATAGGCCATCACGTACCATGTAGACCTTACCGGCTCCACCTTCTTCGGCTGGCGTACCGAATATCTTAATGGTAGCTTGAACATCGTTGGCATCTATCCATTCCTTCAGACCAATTCCCGCGGCAGTAACCGCAGTGCCAAAAAGATTATGCCCACAGCCGTGGCCATTTCCCCCTTCTACCAGAACGGACCGATACGGAACCGCGTCCTGCGACAATCCAGGAAGGGCATCAAATTCGGCCAAGAATCCAAGCACCGGACCTCCCTTGCCATAAGTGGCCACAAATGAAGTCGGCATATCTGCAACTCCTGTTTCCACATTAAAGCCCGCAGCTCTTAGCTCATCAGCCAATATCTTTGAACTGGTATATTCCAGATATCCCAATTCCGGATTTTCCCAAATTTCCCGTGCCACTTTAGAGAATTGGGCCGTCTTGTCATCCAATGATTTAATAATAAAGTCATCGTTGTCAATTTCTTGGACGTTCAAAGACGTTGACGTATTGCCTTCTTGGCCCATAAGTGAATAACACAATAGTGCTAAAAAAACTCCTAGTACCTTTTTTTTCATTTTTTGGTGTGTTTACGTTTTAGTTATAGACGACCCTAAGGCTATCTTCATCGAAGGGAAATATCCAGAGGAAAAGGATTGGTTCCCACTTAAAAGTTCTTTACATCTTGCCAATCAAAGATTGAGACTAGGTTAAGATACTCTAAATTGAAAACATTTCATACCATATCGTTTCAATTATTGACATCCCAATTTTATGGTGGACTTTTTCCTTTGGCAATTATTGCCCCATAGCCAAATAGGAAAGTTAATTAGGGCTTTCTTACGGTTTAAAGTCTTGAAAGAGTTTGCTCGGTTGAATACCATTGTTGTTTTGATACTTACCATGTTGATACGTGGAATATGCACCATCGATATGATGGTAATAAATCTGGCAAATCTCTATGCCCGGATAAATGATCAACGGTTGTACCACAAAAATTTCTAACGTCCAGAAACCGTTAAAACCCACGTCTCCAAAACCCGCTGTCACATGCACAAACATCCCCAATCTACCGATACTACTCCTGCCTTCAAGCATAGGCACTAAATTATCGGTCCGCGTGTGTTCCATAGTGCGACCTAAATACAGCTTACCTGGGTGTAATTGTAGGCCATTTGATGGGATCATACATTTTGATACCGTATTATCGGTTTTCATATCAAGTACCTCATCATCATACACCACTAACTCGTTATGCAGCCTTAGGTTATAACTATTGGGATTGAGCTGATTGGGATCGTAAGGGTCAATCAATATATCCTTGCCCATTCGTTCAGCGATTTCCATACCACTTAATATCATACAATTTTTCAATTAACACATGATGCATAAAGACCTATGGATTGTCATCAAAACCCATAGGTATACTATTCCAAAGTGTAAGTTGCTATTTTATCCGCTCGATTTTTTCGGCAATTGCCTTTAGGTCTTCCAGTAGCTGTTGTTGCACCTCCAAGTGCTGCTTTGGCGTTAGTTCTTGTTCATGGTCATGGTCATGTTCGTGGTCGTGGTCGTGACCCGAATGATCGTGTTCGTGTTCGTGTTCGTGTTCAAAACCGGGCACCTCTACCAGTTGATCATCCCACGTTTCAAGCGATTGACCAATTGCATCCAAGTTTTTTGTGTTAGTTGCCATAAAAAGCGAATCCGTATTGGATTTCAACTGGGCCATTTTAGCATCCACAGTCCTACGGAGTTTGACCGCCTCGTTATGGATTTTGAAGGCTTGTTCTAAATCTTCGCTTTTTTGCTTCGTATCACCACAGGAGATAAGCGCAAATAGAATTCCAAGAATCGGAACAAGGCCTTTGCATTGAACAATAAAGTGCTTTTTTTGTGCCATTTGATTTCGTTTTTATTTTTTTTGAGCATTCTTTCAAGAAAAACCTTGAGGATATAGCTCATTAATGACCTACACCACTTTTAGGAATGAAACGAAGATAAAGGATTCTTAAAGTTTTTGAAATAGATCTAGGTGTTAAGAGTGGCTATTTCAATACTTTATTTGGAGCATGCCCAAATGGCATAGGATATGTATAAAATACCAGACCTTATAAAGTTTACCGTAATAATAATATTGGAAAGGATCAATTACCGTGTTTGTCCATCCATTCCTTTACTATAGGAGGCAATTCCTCACCGTCTGCCACAACTAGTAGTGAAGCAGCGTCCATGAAATACCGCAGTCCTGTAGGGGCGGAACCATCATTAAATACGTGGCCAAGATGGGAAATACTCCCGCTATCAACTACTTCTGTGCGAACCATGTCGTGACTTCCATCCACAATTTCTTTGACAGCATTCCCATCAATTGGCTCATAAAAAATTGGCCACCCTGTACCGGACCTAATACTTATGTTCAGAACTGAACAAGGGTTGGCCAGCAGCTGCAGAATAATAAATTCCCTTGTCTTATTATCCCAATAGGCTCTGGAAAAAGCATATTCCGTGCCCTGCCTGCGGAGTATATAAAATTGCTCATCGGAAAGTATTTTCTTCCACTCTTCATCCATTTTTGGATGGGGTATGTATAATTTTCCTGCTTTGAATTGGATGTTGACTGACAGGCGACACTAAAATATGCAAGACTTAGAATAAAAATAAGTCATTACCTCATGGTTTTTCTCTTTTTAAGGGGAAGAATAAATAGTAATACATAAAATTATGGATTAAATAAGGGACTTGAATGTTTCCATCTTTTTCTAAGGCGCTTTGGCATGCAATACTAACATGCTATTACCTTTGAAGCTGCCCAACCATTTCAATGGATTTTTTGATCTTTCTTAAAATACGAAACCCGCGAGCTGTGTCACGGGTTTGTTTTGCGGAGGAAGAGGAACTAGAACTTGCGTTGTAAATAATTAAAAATTAAATAATTAGAATTTGATATTTACCTAATACTCACCGATTTACTCACCGAACTTTGACAATTACTAAAATACGGTCTATAATCCCTTCTTTGGAGGGTCTATGAAAATACAGTCGTGTCCGCTTGAGTGCTCACCATACAAGTACTCCTGCAACCTTTCCGAAAAATGTATAATTACTTTTTCACCTTTTATCTCAAACATTAAATCCGATCCGACCTTATTACCAGCCATATTTATTACCGCGAATCTCCTTGCCGATAAATCCAATATGGATACATAATCAAATATTGCGTCGTCGTGAAAGTTGGTTAATTTCTCTTTCCATTTCTTTCGCCATGAGGGAAATGAAGGTCCAATATTTCCTCCCCGCGCACTTCCACTAAAAAGCGATAGTCTATCTCTATTCACACAGTAAGAGGTCTCCATAGTCTGAGTAGAGTCTAGCTTACTAAAATACTGTAGAAAAAGCATGTCTGGATGATGCTTCAAACCGCTACGGTTTGCCCAAGCGCCACTAAACATTCCTCCGATTCCATTTTCCATCATTGGACGATGAGATGTAATACTTAATAAAGTGGTAATCCAAGTGGCTAGCGCATCATACCCTTGGACATTCAGGATTTTAACTTTGTAAGCACACTCATAAATTTGCTTTCTAACATCGTCAGGTACGCTTCCAAATAATACGGATGAACCTTGTGGTATAAGATGAATAATCTGAGTCCTGGTATTACTATAAAACAAATCCAATTTTCCCTCACTGGCATCCAAAACTAAAAATTCCACATTATGCGAGGGATTATCTTTTTCAATTGGTCCACATGCCAAAAAAGCTTTTTCGATTGACTGCTTAATGGGGTTATTACGCTTGAGGCAAGCCACTATTACTTCGGCCAATGAATTACCTAAATTTACATTTCCAGCAAAAGAAATTGCCACATTATTAGTTATTTCCCAAACTTTTTGTGCGGACTCCTCAACGGTCTTAGCACCAGAGATTTGTATTTCGCCAACCGTAGATTTTAATCGTTTCAAATGTCCGCCCGAATCGTAGGTAACTGCTGAATCTGCTACTAAGAACGCCTCCGATTTCGTTCGAATGCCTAAACAAAGTGTCATATGTCAAAAGTAAAGAACAACTCAACATCATTTTAAAAACCACATCAGACAGTCCTAATAGGAATCTTAGTAATCAACCCCAACCCACTTGGATATTATAGTGTCCCGATAGGTAAGCGTTTGATAAAATCGGAATAGGGCACAAAACATTTGCTCCTTTAGATTTTGACTTTCTAAGAAATCTTGATTTTCATTGAAAACCCTTCAAGAGGAGATACTTTTTAGAGTTAAAATTTCCCTCTATGGCCTCTAGACGATAGCTACCCTATAATTTGAAATTGGTTTGCAATTCAAGATGTGTCTTTGTTGCCACAAAAGACAATCTTGCTTTGCTCCCGAGGGTCCTTTAGATTAAAGGCCCTTTTGGTCGCAAAAGTTTAAAACCATGTTGATAATGTCTGAAGAGGGGATTCTTAAGGGGAGACTGATAACTTACAAAACAGTTAATAACTCAAAACCGGGGGAGGCAAGGTGAACTATCCGACGGTCTGATCCAGTATCATTTTGCGAAGTAGTCCTGGCCTCCCTTTTTGTTGCACGGGCCAATTAGAATCTTAAGTCGGACTTATTAAAGGTATCAGCTGGGCAACCATTCCGGTTTGAAAACTAAAATTGAAATGAACGAATTTATCAAGAAAAAACATTATGTCGGGGTTGACATCAGCAATGCCACG
>JBCDBE010000123.1:0-9261 GCA_039184365.1 Bacteroidota bacterium
GGGATTATACCGGATGTTTTTGTACCAATCGGTACGTTAGAGGAGGAAAAAGTGGAAAGCTTGGACTCCTCAGGATTCTTTTCTGATTTTATCTTTCGTTTCTTGGAACTGGACAGGAGCCGTTTTGATAAGTATCCACAAAATGAATTTGTAGATGAATATCGAGTGGACGATATCATATTTGAACGATTTATTGATTATCTCCTCAACCGAAATATTAAAATGGATTTCTACGGTAATGAAAAGAAAATAAAAACCTATTTAAAGGCAAATATTGCCGAACAATTGTACTCCCCGGATTTAGCCTCCCAGATCAAGTCAGCGCATGACCATATGTTGAAAAGAATTCTGGAGTTGGATGGGGAAGAACTGGCTTCCGATCTACAGGAAACCTTACAGGATTAAACTTATTTATCTTTGACTTTTTGCTCGATTTTCTTCGATGCCGAGAAAATTAACAGGAGTAAAATAGCGCATGCCGAAGCTAAAACACCTATACAGGCAACTAGGCTATCCCCTTCAAACAGGTTGTCAAAATCCAAAAGGGTACTATTGTAAATGGCTAGACCCAAGGCAAGGAATAGTAGTATTAAAAGAAGTGTTTTGTTCATTTTTCCAAACGATTAACAGAGCTCGCCGACATTGGTAGCAAACAATTTCACCGAAATTGCCAATAAAATTACTCCAAAAACCTTTCGGATAACACTCAGTCCATTTTTTCCCAGTACTTTTTCTATCCTTGTGGAGGATTTCAGTACTACATAGACAAACAGCACGTTCACCAAAATGGCAATCACAATGTTTTGAACCTCGTATTCAGCACGCAGGGCCAAAATGGAAGTCATGGTGCCGGCTCCGGCAATTAAAGGAAAAGCGATGGGGACGATGGAAGCGGTCTCTGGTTCATCGTCCCGAAAAAGGGTGATACCCAATACCATCTCCACAGCCAAAAAGAAAATGACCAGCGCGCCTGCCACGGCAAAAGAACTGACGTCAATACCAATGAGGTGAAGAATACGTTCCCCCACAAAAAGAAAGGAAATCATGATCCCAACGGCCACCAAAGACGCCTTTTCGGATTGGATATGTCCAACTTTGTTTCGCAGTGATATAATGATAGGTACACTGCCTAAAATGTCAATCACAGCAAACAATATCATAGTGGCCGTGGCAATTTCCTTAAAACTGAAAGTCATGATGCGCTATTTTGATTTAAAAAGGGGGCAAATCTACGTCCAAAAAATGAAGATTGGATTATTTGATAAGAACAAAATATCTATCCGTAATTTTGATATATGTTTCAAATCTCCAACACCCTGATCTCAGAAGAAATTTTGGAAAATAACTTTGTTTGCAATTTAAGTGCATGCAAAGGAGCTTGCTGTGTGGATGGGCAATCCGGTGCTCCCCTTGAAGAAGAGGAAACCAAGATTCTACAAGAGAACTATGAAAAGGTAAAGCCTTTTCTTAGGAGGGAAGGAATTGAGGCAATAGAGGCTCAAGGGCCTTTTGTGAAAGGTTTTGATGGGGAATGGGAAACCCCATTGGTCAACAACATGGAATGTGCCTATGTAACCTTTGATAAAAAGGGGATTGCCAAATGCGGATTGGAAGAAGCATACAATACCGGGGCGACCGATTGGAAAAAGCCGATATCATGTCATTTATATCCCATTCGTATCCAAAAATATACGGCGTTTACCGCAGTAAACTATCATAAATGGACCATTTGCGACCCCGCCTGCGCCTTAGGCGAAGAACTCAAAGTACCTATCTATAAATTTGTTAAAGAAGCTTTGGTGAGAAAGTTTGGACAGGTTTGGTACAATGAATTGGAATTTGTTGCCAAAGCGCATATTAAATAGTGGGAATTTCAAGAACTACCTTGGTACCCTTGGCCTTACCGTCATCATTGTATAAATCGATGATTTCCACATCAAATCCATATTGATAATCTTTGGCAAAATTTGCAAGGCGCTCCTTGGTGTTGTCAATGCCGACGGATTTTCTTTTCAACACCCGATTCTCCTTTATTTTTTCAGATGCTTCCCTGCCCACACCATTATCAATAATACTAATGAGCATGTGGATATCATCTTTCTTTGAAATGTTCAACCAGAGCTTTTTTTCTCCTTCTTTTGCAGATAATCCATGCCAAATGGCATTTTCCAGAAAAGGCTGTAGTACCAAAGAGGGAATTTTAACCCTATCCGGATCGATTCCATCCTCTATGGTTATGCTGTAATCAATGCCTTCAGAGAAACGGATATTTTCAATGTTCAAATACAGGTCAACGGTTTCCAACTCCTCGGCCAAGGTGGTTTCCTTTAGACTGGAACCATCTAAAATTCTCCGAACCAGTTTTGAGAATTTATTAAGGTAGTGTACGGCATTCTTTTTGTCGTTATTGATAATGTACAGCTTTATGGAATTCAATGAATTGAATAAGAAATGGGGGTTCATTTGACTCCGTAACATATTCTGTTCCAGGCTCATCACCTTTTTTTCGTAATTGGATTGATACTGTCGGTACATAATAAACAAGATGGTACCCACCAATCCAATGACCAGTGCGCTCACTAAAATGGTGGTCTGATTACGACGCAATCGCAGTTTTACCAATTCATTTTCGTTGGCAAGATTGGATATTTCGTTATCGCGTTTTTGGGATTCATAACGTAATGTCAGGTCATTGATATAACGCAGGTTACGTTCATCTTTGATTTTTTTGTCCAGTTCTTCGGCAGATGCATAATACGCGAGGGATTTTTGATAGTTTCCTTTTTTAGCTTCTAGCTGTGAAAGAAGTTGTTTGGCATAGACTACATTGCGGGATAAGGAATTGTCCGTGGCCATTTTTAGGCCATATTGCATTTCTTTTTCTGCTTGCTCCAGGTTCCCCAGTTCCATATGTGCCCACCCAGTATTGATCAATACGACCGACCATATCAGTTTATCTTTTTCTTTTGCGACAGGCCCTGCTAATTGTTCCAATAACGATAGGGCTTCTTGATATTTACTTCTTTTCAAATAAATCTGGGCAATACCATTTTTAGAAAAAATCTTTCCATAGGTATTATTGATTTCTTCATTGAAGGCCAACGCTTTTTGATATTGAACAAGTGCACCGTCCAAATCCCCCTTTTGTTCCAAACAGTCCCCTATATTTTGATTGTTTACAGCAAGCCCCAATTTGTTTTCCAACAGCCCTTCTAGTTCTAGGGCACGTTGAAATTGTGCGATGGCCAAATCATACTGCCCCAAAAGCTTGTAAAGATTCCCAATACTGTTAAGGGCAACATTGATGTTTCTTTTAATGTGTATCGAAGGCTTTTCAATGGATTCCGCAACTTCCAGCGCTCTTTGGTTGTAGTCCAAAGCAGTCTTTATGGCATCCGTTCTTCGATAAGCCACCCCAATCATGTTTAAGCTATAGACCTCGAACTCTTTATTGTTGATAGCTTGGGCTAGCTCTAGTGCCGATTGATGAAGCTTCAAAGCCTTTTTAAACTCAGAAAGGTAGCGGTACTTTGTGCCTTTTTGGTTGATGAGATACGACATGACTTCAGGATGAAGGGCCTCATCCAAATTGTTCATGACTTTGTTGATTGCCACGGTATCCCTTTTGAACGGGCGTAAGGCTTTATCAATTTCGGCATATAACTTTGGATCGCTCTGGCGTATCTCCTTTATTGTTTGGTCAAGGTTAGGTTTTTGGGGAGTGAAAGATAGGAAGCCGGAACAGGTCAATATGCAAATAAGACCAAGAAAAAATCTTGGTCTTACCTCGGTTTTATAGCAGCTTTTGTCTAGCGATGGAAATGGCATTCACCTACAGTTATAGTAAATCGAGAAAATCAGATTTTTTTTGTCTGGAGACTGGAATTTTGTGGTTTGTTTTCAAAATGACATAGCCATCGGTTTTGAGAAACTCTTTTATTTTCCCTAGGTTAACAATGAAAGAATTGTGTATCCTGAAAAAAGATTCTGAGGGCAAAATTTGATTGACTTCCTTCAATTTCTTTGTCAAAAGGATTTTCTGCCCATCCTGCAGGTATAGGGTGCTATAATTTCCATCTGATTCAGCGTATAAAATCTCTTCGCTCTCCAAAAAAAGAAGTTTTCCGTCGGTGCTTATGGTTATCTTTTTATCTAGGGATTTTGAGTTAAAATTTAACAGTATTTGCTCTAATTTTTCGGCAGTCTGGTTTTTATTGTTGAACTTTTTGATTTTGGTAATGGTATGGTTCAAATCATCACTGTCTATGGGCTTAAGTAAATAATCAATAGCCTCATTTTTTAGTGCCTTAAGGGCATATTGGTTATAAGCGGTAGTAATGACAACCGGAAAGTTTTTGTTCTTTAAGGTTTTAATGAATTGAAAACCATCCATAATCGGCATTTCAATGTCCAAGAAAAGGCAATCCGGGGTATTTTGTTCCAAATACCCTAACGCTTCATGGGCATCAGTAAAGGAGGCAATTACCTTAACTTCATCACTTAGATTGGTAAGCTCCCATTTTAAGCTTTCCAGTGCCTTTGCCTCATCATCAACTAAGACCGCTTCCAACATAAATTCAGGTTATATGAGCCGATAAAAGTAATGGTAATAAGCATTGCTTGCTCGGAATTATGTGCATTTGGATGGTTTAGGATTATAATTGACCTAAAATAGGGCAAAAATGGAATAAAATGATATTTCCAAACAAATGTGATCTTCTTGCTTCTATCACTACCTATTTTCCATTTGTACATATTTTTCTACCAATTATACATCGAACAACAAATGGCGAAGGGTCCGAAGTTAACTTTAATTCATCAATAGCATTGTTCAACCACCAAACTAACATGAGAAAGTCGTTGATATTGTTCCTTATACTTTTGGTTACCTTGATTTTTGCCGCCTTATCCGAGAATAAGGCAGAAAGTACCCAGTTGGAAACCTCGGGGACGTTAACAACAAGCAATGAATAAATATGGAATTTACCAACCATCGTACGGCCGACCAAATATGCGGAAGCATGTGAATCACAAAATAGATACTGTCGCTTTCTTGTGAAGGCCTCCTGAGGTTTCGGGGGAACTACCTAAAAGGGGGAACAAACATGGAGTGGCATTGGCCGTACGATTTGGTGGTAAACCAGTGACAGGGACCAGGAGGAACAGTATCGCGTCCAATCCGGTCTTTTTTTTGCTTTCTTGAACATCTAAAAGTTGACCCTACAAGCAATAATATTACCAAAAATGATGGCAAATTCTGGCTTTCAACAGCAAGTGTTAAAAACTTGGGGAACGTTTTCGCCAAATAAACTTCGGACTTAGGTCTCATTTTTGGATCTTTGTATCTGTTCTACTTGACCAGATTTTTGCAGAAGAAAATAAACTATGGGCTTCGTTAAAAATGAAGAAATTTACTGCGGAAGTTAAAAAATGAGCGAACCAATGTTGTGTAGCCGGTTGGTAATGCCCGAATAAAATAATTGGCACGCTGGAAGCCAATTTGTTAGGTGATAGTGTTTATTTGATTAAAGCATCCCGGAATTTATTTTTCTTGGGATGCTTTTTTAGAAGCACCTTTACTCGGCCATTCCCTTTTTATTTTGGCGTTTTTCGATTCTTAAATAGACCAATCTTGCCAAAATCAACCATATCATTGGGATTGTATTTATCTGATGTACCGATAGAACGCTTTTTACGTTGTCCATAGTGCATTCCCGTAAGGGAATTCGATAAAAAGCTCAAGGTCCCTTGTCCAAAAAGGGCTTGTAAGAAGCAAAATAGGTCATTTACAGCGACCAGGCTTTTCCACCGGTAAGTTCATTGAGGTCACCACATCCAATGTATTGACCTGGAATTGGAAGGTAGGCCAAAACCTCTTCTCCAATATATTCTGAGCTTTTATAGGCCCAAACGGACATATTCCTTACATTTTCTGCGAATGCATAACAGGCAACCTCATCATCCAATTTCGCTTCTTCACCTTTTGTAATGGCCTCCATACACTTGCCAATGGCCTCTTCTTGAGCCTCCTCTTTGTCCTTGGTACGTTTTACCAAATACTTGTTCAATAGGGGTTCAAAGTCTCCGGCTTCAACATCCATCAGAGTGTGCTTACCAGAATTCTTCAAAAGGTTATCCATGAATTTATCCATGAGCATTTTTGTAAAACTTTGCTGTTCTTTGGGTAGTACCTCGTTGACATATTGGTCAATGAATACATGTACATTAACCTCCGTTGCTGAAGGAGTATCGGTTTTTGGCAAAATCACATCCACCATTTGTGCAAGGGCGTAGCCCTTGTCCTTATCAAAAAATGAGGGAGTCCATTCTACATACTGTGGCTTTTCCCTACAGGATTGCAGGACGCCCAATAGGGTAGGCGCAGCAGCGGCATAGCCGAATACCATTCCCATATTTTTAAGTGCCGATCTTCTCTTCATAACCTTAGATATTTCCTTTTTTTAGTTCACTGGCAGCATGGTTCGCCGCTCTTGCCGTAAAAGCCATGTAGGTCAAGGATGGGTTTACGCATGCGGCGGAGGTCATAAAGGCCCCATCCGTTACATAAACGTTTTTACAAACATGTATCTGATTGTACCCGTTTAAAACCGAGGTTTTTGGGTCACGCCCCATTCTGGCGGTGCCCATTTCGTGAATGCCCAGTCCTAATGCCACAGGTTGATCATGGGGTTTTACATCCCTAAGGCCCGATTTGATCAACATCTCAATGGCTTGCTCTTTGATATCCTCCCTCATTTTCCATTCATTATCCTTTAATTCAGCGTCAAAGGTGACTGTTGGTAATCCCCATTGGTCCAATTTATCATAGTCAAGGGTCATTCGGTTTTCCTCATAAGGGAGTACTTCACCGAAACCGCCAATACCAAAACTCCATCCCCCAGGTTTTAAAATAGCATTTTTTAAATCTTTACCATGGGAAACTTCAGAAATAATGTCCTCCCAGTTTTGCCTACTGGCGCCTCCTTGGTAGCCGTAACCTCTTAAAAATTTATCGGTATTGGATGCACCACCGACATTTCGGAATCTAGGGATATAGACCCCAACAGGTTTTCGTCCTTTATAGTATTTGTCTTCAAACCCATCATATTTTCCGCTTGCACCAACATCAAGATGATGGTCCATAATATTCCTTCCCAATTGATCGGAATCATTTCCCAGGCCATTTTCAAAGCGGTCGGATTTTGATTGCATCAAAATGGACGTTGATGCAATGGCAGAAGCACATAGGAAAATCACTTTGGCTTTGAACTCATATTCTTCCTCAGTAACCCGGTCAATGACCTTGACCCCCGTTGCCCTTTTGGTGTCCGGGTCATACATGACTTGGTGAACAATGGAATCAGGTCTTAAGGTCATATTCCCAGTGGCTTCTGCGGCCGGAAGGGTTGACGATAAACTGCTAAAATAGCCTCCAAACGGGCATCCACGTATGCAGCGGTTTCTAAATTGGCACCGTACCCTTCCATCTCCTTCAAAGCGTTTGTCGCTATTGATATGGGCCACGCGACCGGCAGTTATTACCCGTCCATCAAAATGCTCTGCGACCTTATCACGAACATGTTGCTCCAAACAATTAAGTTCCATAACAGGCTCAAAAATACTGTCCGGTAATTGCGGCAGATCCAAGGGTTCTCCCGAAATTCCCACATAACGTTCCACGTGTTCATACCAAGGGGCAATATCTTTATAACGGACGGGCCAATCCACCCCATGTCCATCCATTTTATTGGCCTCAAAATCCAAATCGCTCCAACGGTAACTATGACGCCCCCACATAATGGACCTTCCACCTACATGATACCCCCGCATCCAGTCAAACCGCTTAGTTTCATTGTAAGGATGTTCCAAATCATTCACAAACCAATGTTTGGAATCGGCACGGGTAGTATACCCTGTTCTGCTCTGTTTCTCCTGTTTTTTGAGGTCTTCCTGTGTGGGCTGTCGTGCATTGGGGAAGTCCCATGTGTCCATATTTGCGGTGATATAATCTTCGCGATGCTTGACCATCCGACCGCGTTCAAGCACCAAGGTTTTTAATCCATTTTCGCACAATTCCTTTGCTGCCCAGCCACCGCTGATACCGGTTCCAACAACAATTGCATCATACGATTCCTGTTCTTCATTATAATAGAATTTACCCATTTAGAATTCCACTGTTTATTTGTTAAAAGTATTAATTATTAAATATATTTTCTACATTTAAAGCTCGATGATATTGAAGATTTGGCATTACAATAGCGTCGATACCCCTAATTCCTTAAATACCAATAAATTCAAAATTATACCCATGAGAAGAAGAAAATTTATTAATAGATCGGCAACAATGGGAACAGGAATGCTCATATTAGGTTCCTATGCTTGTAAACAGGGCAAAAAAGAAGCGGAGCAAGCAGTTGCGGAAGATGAGGGTAATACAGAACCTAAGGAACTATTTTTTAAGCTCTCCTTAGCCCAATGGTCGATGAATAAAATGATACGAGAGGGAGGTGTGGATCCGTATACCTTTGCGGAGAAGGCCAAAGCTTGGGGGTTTGAAGGTTTGGAATATGTAAGTGGATTGTACTATCCTGAATTGCAAGCAGCGAACTTCTCTGAGGAAGCCATGAACGCCTTTGTTGAAAAAAGCAATGAAGAAGCCCAAAAACATGGACTTAAAAACTTGCTCATTATGATTGATGGTCAGGGCAATTTGGCAGCCGCAGATGAAGTGGAGCGGAATGCTGCTGTTGATAACCATCACAAATGGGTTGATGCAGCCCAAGCTATGGGGTGTCATTCCATTCGTGTCAACCTTAGTGGAAGTGAGGAGGAAACGGAGTGGACAAAAGCTTCTATTGATGGGTTGACCAAATTGTCCTCCTATGCCAAGCCCAAAAATATCAATATTACGGTAGAAAACCACGGCGGATTTTCTTCGAACGGGGAACTTTTAGCCAATGTAATGCAACAAGTAAATATGGACAATTGCGGGACATTACCTGATTTTGGTAACTTCTGCATGAAATGGGCCAACTGGCCAGAATGTGATAATTGGTATGACCGTTATAAAGGAATGAAGGAATTAATGCCGTATGCAAAGGCCGTAAGTGCTAAATCCCATGATTTTGATGAAAATGGGAATGAGAAAAATAGCGACTATGTCAAAATGCTTCAAATTGTAAAAGATGCCGGTTATACAGGTTACATTGGCGTGGAATATGAAGGAAGGGAATTAGGGGAAGAGGAAGGCATAAAAGCAAC
>JBCDBE010000124.1:0-8990 GCA_039184365.1 Bacteroidota bacterium
AGGCAGCCTGCACCACCACCCCGAGGAACAATGGGGCATGTGCCTTGAAGCCCCTGGTAGTATTTCAAGTTTTCTTTTGTACAATATTTTATTGTCATCAAGACTCTCCATTTCCATATGATAATACCCGAAATCAGTAACAAGATTTATACTTGGCAAAAGCTTTTCTGGTTTCATATTTGTGGGAAGGGTGATTACAAATTCATCTTCATCAAGATATCCCCGTTTTACAACCACCTCAGTCTTACGGTCTCTTGCCCTTTTTGGCACATACAAATTTCTATTAAACATATTGGGAGCAAAAAGCCACTGTTCACCAGCTTTTGAAACGTAACTGTTAGTTGTGAGTGCCACAGATTCTAAGAACTCAATTTGGTCTCTATTGTTAGAAAAATGGGTATTGGTGATTTTGACGTTGTTGACATAATCCCAATACTCTTTATAGTGTTCTTCAATTTCATCTTCTTTTCGTTCGGTCAAATCGTACTTATTATCGTATTGAATACCTGTTGACTTGATGGTTACTTCGCCCTTAACACCGCCTTCAGAATCAATAAAAACGGTTGCATTTGTCAATTGCGCACTGTCTTCTGGCCGATATTGCTTTGACTTTACCAGCTCTCCTCCATCTGGTTTTACTTTTAGCACATATCGATCATCTGTAAAGGTTCCTAAAAAGTTTGGAGGTACATCTTGGCTTGTGCACTCCAACCAAATTTCTTCACCATCAAGCGGAATGTTTAAAAAAGCATGGTTTCCTGAGAGCATCGGAAAGTCAGGATCTAAGCTTCTTTTAGAAGCTCCTGCATAGACCACGGTATAATACGAATCTACACCAACCTCTTTAAGTAATGCCATAGTGTAATTGGTCAAACCTTTACAATCGCCATACTTGACCCTATCGACTTCACTGGCACTAATGGGCTGCCAACCTCCAATACCCAATTGTACACTAATGTAACGGGTATTGTCTTGTAGGTATTCATAAATCTTTCGAACTTTTTCTTTTGGGTCGGTAACACCAGAAACCAACTGCCGGGCCTTTCCTTTAATGGCCTCACTAAGAATACCTTGACCAGATAAAAGGTCATTATAAATCCATCGACCATATTCTTCCCAAGTTATAGCCTTACCATTTACCCCTTTAAGACTAAAGGCATTGAGTGCAACCTTTACGTTTGGTGCCAAATCTCTATACCCCGGTGAAAATGGTTCTTTTTTTACCGCTTTGATGTTAGTGGCCTTATACCGAAGTGAGGTATTGGTATTTTCACTTGTAACACCAAACTTCTCAAGATTGTTTTCATCTACACGAATCGGGCTATTACTAAGAACATCCAGGGAATAGCTACTGGTTTCAGTACTTACTTCGTACCCATCCATGAAGTACCAATTGGGTATAAAGGCAGTATCTGAAGTGACGTACTGCTTTTCAAAAAATACCGTGTATGGGTATGATACGGGGGTATATTGTAGATATTTCACACGACTATCAGAATAAAGCGTGCCTGAACCCGAGGCACTATGATCTAAAAAATCACGTGATTTAAACTTCTCTAGCTCATTCCCGAAAGAATCGTAAACAACGGCACTAATTTGTTCGATTTTCGTCTCGTTATCGTAATGCGCATAAGTATTAACAAATTCATCACCCTGCTCGTTTAGTACGGTCACCACTCGAACTGCCCTTACCTGCATTTCATCAATGGCCGAAATGGTTACCTTCATTTGGTCAAGTCGTACTACGGCGTTGGCACCATTGGTCAATCCTTCGGGAATACTAAAAACACTATAATTTGAAAGCTGAGCCGATAAAAAAGCAGGGAGTAGCAAAATCCCAAAAAACAATCTCATAAAGATTTGGTTAGGTAGGTATGTAACGTAAGATTACTAAAAATCTTTTTACACAACTTTAAAAACTCAAGCAAAAATATCAATCTCGATTTTTAGAATCTATGATAATTGTCACAGGTCCATCATTTAAAAGCTTCACTTTCATATCAGCCCCAAAGATTCCCGTACCCACAGGTTTTCCCAAATCATTTTCCAGTTGCTCCACAAATTGTTCGTATAGTGGAATGGCAATGGACGGCTTTGCCGCTTTGATATAAGAGGGGCGGTTCCCTTTTTTCGTTGAGGCATGAAGGGTGAACTGACTGACAACAATGGCTTGTTCCCCAATGTCAACAAGGGACAGATTCATTACTCCCTTTTCATCATTGAAAATTCTGAGATTTGCAATTTTTTTGGATAACCATTTAATGTCTTCGTCATTGTCCGCCTCTTCAATTCCAAGGAGTATTACCACTCCCCGTCCTATCTCGGAAACTTTTTTTCCTTCAACCCTTACACTGGCCGCGCTTACCCTTTGAACAACTACTCGCATTAACGTTCCCGGTAAATATCTGTTCTATAATTCTCCGTAACATCTTCCTCCATCATCTGCACATAGCTTCTATAACGGCTCCAAGCCAGTTCATTGTTTTCCAATCCCTTTTTTATGGCACAATGTGGTTCATCCAGATGTAGACAGTTATTGAACTTACACTGCGACTTTAATTGAAAGAATTCCGGGAAATAATCCCCGAGCTCATCCCTTTCCATTTCAACAATCCCAAAACCCTTAATACCTGGCGTATCAATGATTTGTGCGCCAAATGAGAGATCATACATTTCAGCAAAAGTTGTGGTATGTTGTCCCTGAAGGTGCTGGTCGGATATTTCAGCGGTCTTCAAATCCAAATCAGGTTCCAAGGCATTGATAAGGGTGGATTTCCCAACCCCTGAATTACCAGAGAACATGCTGGTCTTACCTTTCATTATGTTTCTAACCTCCTCTATATTTTCACCTTTTTTTGCGGACAGTAGAATGGTCCTATACCCTATATTTTTGTACAACGCTATTAAATAGTCCACTTCCACTTTTTCATCCTCATCATAGCTGTCCATCTTGTTGAACAACAATATGGCAGGGATATCATAAGCCTCTGCAGTAACCAAAAAACGATCAATAAAACTAGTGTAAGTGGTAGGATTGTTAAGGGTGATCATCAAAAAGGCCTGATCAAGGTTGGATGCAATAATATGTACCTGTTTGGATAGATTAACAGACTTTCGTATGATGTAGTTCTTACGCTCTGAAATTGCAATTATAATGCCTAAAGTATCATTACCAACTGTTTCCAGTTCAAAAATAACTTCGTCCCCAACCGCGACCGGATTGGTACTTTTAATGCCCTTTATCCGGAATTTCCCTTTGATACGACATTCGTAAAACTGGCCATCTTCCGCTTTAACGGTGTACCAGCTTCCCGTCGATTTATACACAATTCCCTGCACTAGATAGCCTGTTGATAACAATTCATACAATAACAAAGAAACAATTTTCTTTTCTTACAAATTCACCTTAACATTGGTAGTCAAATAATCGTCAACACAAATTAATTATGAAAAAATTTCTTTTTTTAGTTACCATTGCCATAGCAGCCGCATTTGAAGGTAATGCACAACAGTACAAGGTTATTACCAGTGTAGAATCCATTGTTCCCAATGGATTGGGACGTTCGCGAATTGTTAATGCCCTTGAGGAAAAGGACTACAAAGAGTATACCAGTGTGCGGTCTGAGGAAGATAACACCAGAAATAAATCGGACAGAGGTGATATTCGGGTCAAGAATTTTGAGGAGACCAAACTTTTGAACTTTTACAATTTAGGCGGTATTCGATTTCAAAACATCGCGGCCAATGATGCCTTGATCACCAACATGATCAACACCATGATTTCCGAAGGCTGGTCATTGGAGCATGTGATAAGTGCGGTGGAAAGTGAAGGAGGGAAGGGCGATGGAAAGGGTATTTTCATCACTAGGTATATTTTTAAGAAGTAAAATCACTTCAAAATAAAAAAGCCCCAAACTCTTGGTTTGGGGCTTTTTTATTCATCACCAAATAGTTGCTAATCTACGATTCGAATACGACCTCCCACAAAGGTCTTTTTATTGACATATTTTGGTTTTCCGTACACCACGACATCCCCGCCTGCCTTCACATCGATGTTGATGCGTTCCGAAGCAAAAACCTCGGCCTCTCCTCCCGCAGAAATCTTTACGTCGGCGCTCGATGTCCTTAAATCACTCCCTTCAAAAATGCCCCCCGTATTAATGACGACAGATTGGTTTTCCGCCAAGCCCGAAGCTTCTATGATACCTCCTGTAACGGCACGAATTTCCGCTACGGCTACGTCCATGCCTATTTTAATCTGTGCCCCTTCTTGGGCCCGAAGCTCAATTTTGTTCTTCTTGACCATTTCATTGCAGGTAATTTCAGCCCCCTCATTGGCATCTATGACATCCAAGTCTTGATAGTACACCTCAATAAATGTATCCTCGCCAGTGAACTTCTTATCCAACTGCATTCGTAGTTTTAAAACACCGTCCTTGTTCACCCATTTTATATCGTCCACATTCCTTCCCTTAATCAGAATTTTATTTTCATCGGATTGAATGAGGTTGACCTCAATCAAATCGAATACCTTGACTGCGTGAAAATCGCCTACCTCCCTGTCAATAATACGCTGGGCGAATGTTTGTAAAGAAATCGACAAGAGTAGTAAGGTAATTATTTGCTTCATCATTTTGTTTTTTGTGTTTTCTTAAAGATGATTGGATTCTAAAAATGTTACAGTCATCCTTTGAAAAATCAGCACATCAGTCACGCTTCCTGTCCTCACCTTCGGTGCCCCTTACCTCATAATGGCCGGAAAGACAAAACCACTACTTAAGCATTGATAATTTTCTCTTGGTGGTTGATGGACTCTTGGTGAATGGCTTTGAACATACGAAGTACGAACTCCTCACTCAAACCATACTGCTCGCCTTCCAAGATCATTTTCCCTAAAATTGAATTCCAACGGTTGGTTTGTAATACGGCAACGTTCTTTTGTTTCTTCAATTCACCGATGCCGTCCGAAACCTTCATACGGTCCCCCAATATTTCTATGAGCTTGTTGTCAATGACATCAATTTGGGCCCTAAGATTGGCCAAGTTGGCATTGTATTCGGCTTCTTCATCGGTTTCTTTTCTCATCTTTAAGTCTTTGAACATCTGTTTTAGCGTTGATGGAGTCACCTGTTGCGCAGCATCGCTCCAGGCATTATCGGGATTGGTATGCGTCTCAATCATCAACCCGTCAAAATTCAAATCCAGTGCCGTTTGCGATACGTCAAATACCATATCCCTTTTTCCCGTAATATGACTGGGGTCGTTGATCAGTGGTAAATCCGGGAAACGACTTTGCAGTTCGATGGCCAATTGCCATTCCGGAATGTTCCTGTATTTGGTCTTTTGGTACGTTGAAAATCCGCGGTGGATGACACCCAATTTTTTAATATTGGCCGAATGTAGACGTTCCACAGCTCCTAACCATAGTGCTAGATCAGGATTTACGGGGTTTTTTATCAAAACCACCTTATCCGTACCTTCCAATGCATCTGCAATCTCCTGCACAATAAAAGGGCTCACCGTGGATCGGGCCCCAATCCATAATAAGTCCACATCGTGTTCCAAGGCCAGATCAACATGGGTTTTGTTGGCTACCTCGGTAGCCGTTTTAAGACCTGTCTCTTCTTTCACTTTTTGCAACCACTTAAGACCAATGGCACCTACTCCCTCAAAATTACCCGGTCGTGTTCGGGGCTTCCAAATTCCGGCGCGATAATAGCTTACGTCAGAATCTTTAAGTTCCTGGGCAATGTTCATTACCTGTTCTTCTGTCTCGGCACTGCACGGTCCTGCAATTACCAAGGGGTGCGGCAGTGCCAAATCATCCAACCAACTTCTTAGCGCTTTAGAGTTTTCCATTTCATTTAGGGGTTTTAGTAAGGGGTATTCCTTTTAAAATTTGTTGTATTCTATTGGTATTGTTCATTTCATTGTAAATGCCAGCAAAATCATCTTCCTCCATCATGCGTTTAAAAGCTTGTAGATTTTTAATGTATTCTTCCAAACTCTTTATCACGTTCGCCCTGTTCTGTTCAAATATGGGCGTCCACATATCAGGGGAGCTTTTGGCCAAGCGCACCGTACTTTCAAAACCGCTGCCCGCCATATCAAAAATATCCCGTTCGTTCCGCTCTTCCTCAATGACCGTTTTTCCCAACATAAAGGAGCTAATATGGGACAAATGCGAAACATAGGCGATATGTTTGTCATGGGCCTTAGGATTCATATATCGTATTCGCATGCCCAACTGCTGGAAAAGATTTAGGGCTTTTTCCTGAAGCTTGAAGGCAGTTTTTTCAACTTCGCAAATGATATTGGTCTTTCCTTCATATAACCCGTCAAAAGCTGCTGAGGGTCCCGAAAATTCCGTTCCGGCTATGGGGTGGCACGACAAATAATTTCTTCTTTTGGGATGGTCCTCAACAGTTGTACAAAGCAAAGCTTTGGTAGAACCGGCGTCTATGACCACACAATCATCATTAATTTCATTCAATATAATGGGAAGCTCTTTTACCAAAACATCCACAGGAATGGTCACCAGCACCATTTCTGCTGCTGAAATCGTGCTGTCATTGCCTTTTTCATCAATCAATCCAAGGGCTAAGGCCTCTTTGAGATGGGATTCGTTACTGTCAAATCCAATAATGTTGGATTCAGGGTACAAACGCTTTATTCCTTTTGCAAAAGAACCTCCAATCAAACCAACCCCTATAATTGCTATTGTTTCCATCTAAAATCTACTGATAGCTTCCTTAATTTCTTCTGATGATACACATAGTGAAAATCGAATATAGCCCTCTCCATTGCTGCCGAAAATGGTTCCTGGCGCAATGAATACATTATTTTTATGGAGTACTTCATTAATAAAGTGCTCGGCAGGTTTCGCCCCCTTGGGAAGTTTGGCCCAAATAAACATTCCAGCAGCATTGGGGTCATATGAGCAATCTAGTTTTTCAACCAATTGGAACATCAATTTCCTTCTCTTGGAGTAGGTTCCATCCAAGGTATCAAACCATTCCTGTCCGCTTTCCAATGCAGCGACCGCTCCTTTTTGGATACCATAGAACATGCCGGAATCCATATTGCTTTTTACCTTCAGAATGGCCCGAACATGGGCGGCACTCCCAATGACCATACCTACCCGCCATCCCGCAAGATTAAAAGTTTTACTCAAGGAATTCAGTTCCAAGGCACAGTCCTTGGCTCCTTCAATTTGAAAGATGCTTGTGGGCGCATCGTTCAGCACAAAACTGTAGGGATTATCATTGACCAAAAGAATATTGTGCCTTTTCGCAAAATCAACCAATTCTTGCATCCTTTCCGGAGTAATCTTTGCGCCCGTGGGCATATTTGGGTAACTGACCCACATGAGTTTCACTTTTTGCAAATCCAGTTGTTCCAAGCTTGGAATATCTGGCAACCAGCCATTTTCTTCCAATAAATCGTATTCCATCAGTTCTGCACCCAACAACTTGCTTACTGACGAATAGGTAGGATAACCGGGATTGGGGACCAACACCCCATCGCCAACATTCAAAAAGGCCATACTAATGTGCATAATACCCTCTTTTGAACCAATTAAAGGCAACAACTCCTTTTCAGGGTTTATCCCAACACCAAACCGTTCGTTATAAAAATTTGACATTGCCGCCCGAAGTTCAGGAAGCCCTTGATAGCTTTGATATCTGTGGGCACCTTCTTGGTGCAATACCTCATTTAATGCCTTCAATGCAACGGTAGGTGGGGGCAGATCGGGACTTCCAATACCCATGTTGATAATGGGTTTGCCTTGAGCAATCAATCCCCGTACTTCCCTTAATTTTCTTGAGAAGTAGTATTCTTTTACGCTATGTAATCGGTCTGCGACAATCATCCTATTAATGCATTTTTATATTCGCCCAGCACTCGGAAATCTTCAGACATAATATCAAGTAATGATTTTGCCTTGGCAAAATCGTCATATTTGTCAAAGGTCATATCCACAAAAAAAGCATACTTCCAAGGGGTTTCGATTACCGGTAAGGACTGGATTTTAGTCAAATTCATATTGCAATCGCTCATTACGTTGAGTACCGTGGCCAAACTCCCTCGTTTATGATCCGTTATGAACCGTAGCGATGCCTTATTGATTTCTGTTTCGGGAAGCACCTTGTTCTGTTTTTTTAAAATAATAAATCGTGTGGCATTGTTTTTAATGGTTTGGATTTCTGGAGCGATAATTTCCAAATCATAGAGTTCAGCTGCTACTTTTGGTGCAATTGCGGCAACCTTTTTCAATTGCTTTTGTTGGATTTGACGTGCTGTTTCTGCTGTATCCACATCTTCGACCAGTTTTAAACCAGGGTATTGGTTTAAGTATTCCTTGCATTGTAGCAAAGCCATGGGATGGGTCCTCACTTCATCAATCTGCTCCAATGTTTGCCCCTTGAGCACCATAAGGTTGTGATGAATACTTAAATAGTATTCACCAATGATGTGAATATTATTGTGGTACACCAAATTGTAATTGGGAATAATAGAGCCAGCAATGGAGTTTTCTATGGCCATTACCCCCATGTCCGCAACACCCTCCATAAGACGGTCAACCAGGGCATCAAAAGACAGGCACTCTACCAAATCAATAGCGTTGCCGAAGTACTCATTCGCTACCTGATGGTGATTACTTCCTTTTACTCCCTGTATGGCTACTTTAAGGTACATTCAAAAAAAAAGCCCCGAATCATTTCGGGACTTTAGGTGTTTTTTATCCTTGCGTATAGCTATAACAGTCCCTTTCTACCCCTAAAAAAGAAGTAGAAATAAAAACCGTTCCAGAAATACGTAGTATTCATTTTCTTAAAATTCTTGGCTAAGATTAAGGTTTCCCTTCAAAATTCAAAGGGAATACTGGAATTTTTTTGATTTTAACACAAAATAGGCTTTTTATTAGCTTTTCTGTGGTTTATTTAGGGTAATACTAATAATATTTCATCAAAATACCCAAAAAAGAC
>JBCDBE010000125.1:0-8687 GCA_039184365.1 Bacteroidota bacterium
ATAATTCTTTAATTGAATGAAAATGCGGAGGGGTGGAAGGGTTTCTATAGGTTTTTGATATTCAAAGAATAAATTTCATAGATGGCCAATCCTCAAAATATGGATTGGTCTTGGGATTGTATAATAAGGATGTTTTACCCATCATGATTCGGCAGATATTGGAGATTAGGCAACTCCAGAATCTCCTTTTAATCAATCTTTATGAGGAGGCTTCTATGGATAGGGAAAACCTTTCCTTTCCGATGAGATTTTGTTATCTTATCGTGGTACGTTTTGAATTGGAGGAGAAGAATGGCCCATTAATCAATTAGTAAAAACCAGTTAGAATATCCTTTTGAATTGAATACAGAAAAGATCACATCCTACGTTGTCCTTTTAACGATTGTCTTTGTTGTAATAACGGTACGCTACTTTGTTTTCTCAAAGGTGTACCACCTTACAGCGTTTGTGCTTCTTAGAAAGTGGTTGCATTCCAGAATACTGGACCATTCTCCCATTGGGAAAAAACAGGTACGTTATGAGATTTTTTATTCTGTGATAAGTGCGGTTATTTTCGCTGCTTTTGGTGTTGGAATGTATTGGTTATGGTTGGAAGATCGCACCGCAGTCTATGGGGAATTGACGGAATATCCGGTTTGGTACATCCCACTAAGCGTGCTAATGGTGCTCTTTATTCAGGATACCTACTATTACTGGATGCACCGTTGGATGCATTTACCCAAGGTGTATAAATACTTTCACAAGGTGCATCACAATAGTGTACATACTTCGGTATGGACCTCATTTTCATTCCATCCATTGGAAACTATACTACAGGCGATCATTCTCCCAATTATTGTCATTTTTTTGCCCCTGCATACCTATGCGCTTTTCGTTATTCTGCTTATTATGACGGTTACCGCAACCGTTAATCATGCCGGTGTTGAAATCTATCCTAACGGCCGATACGGCAAATGGTTTGGGAAACTGGTGATTGGAGCAACCCACCACGATTTACATCATAGGAGATTTTTATGCAACTACGGCCTCTACTTCACCATCTGGGACCGATTGATGGGTACTGAACGATATGCGAAAAATACGAAGGTTCCAAATAAAGTTCCGGACTAGGTAAGTCTAGGTGGTCGCCAATGAAAATTGTAAAAATTACATTGTCAAACTTTAGTTGTTTGTTTATAGTTGGCAAAATCAATGAATATTTTCTGTTAGCTCTTGTGCCAATGCCACTAAGTCGATGCCCAGGCTTTCTTTGTTCACCTGAAGAATTTCTTCCTTTAAAGGTTGAGGTAGCTCAGCGTAGCCATCTTTGGCACCCAGTATCATACCTGCAATGGCAGCTACCGTATCATTGTCCCGCCCATAATTCACGATGAATTGAAGTGTTTTTTCAAAATCACCCTGGCCAAATTGCATACCCATAATCAAGATCTGCCAAATTTCTGCTGCTTGAAAAGCAATGGCATTTTCACTGTCCTCCAAAAGTTGGTACACCAGTTCTTGCCGGACCCATTCCATTTTGGTTTCTGGATATCCGTTGGGAACCTTAAACGTGATGGAGTCTTTTACCATTAGGGAGTCCACCAACATTTTTTCCCGAATGGCCAGCACGTTTTTTATGGAATTCTCAGCGATTCCGTAAGAAATTCGACCTACCAATCGACTATCCTGATATCCATGAGGGTCAATAAATGCGGCAACGTTAATTATGGAATCCATATTTTGGGTGCGCATTGCCATATGGGTCATAGCCGAAACCAAAGCGGAAATATCCTTCCCATATCCTATATCAAAAAGTGCATGATCGTATGCCATTTTGTAGGCATGGTCCGGATTGGTGGCCACAAATGCGAACATGGGGGTATACAGTTGTCCTGCACATGATATTTCACCACCGTAAAATCGATTGAGGGCTTGCTGATAGTCTTCAGGGCCTTTTTCATAGGCAATGGCC
Organism: Bacteroidota bacterium; assembly: GCA_039184365.1. Taxonomy (GTDB): domain Bacteria; phylum Bacteroidota; class Bacteroidia; order Flavobacteriales; family Flavobacteriaceae; genus Croceivirga. The sequence continues at coordinate 1,952 of JBCDBE010000125.1, forward strand.
ACTCTTGCCCATTCTTTTATCCAGTTAATTTTTTCAATGGGTTTGTCCAAAGCATCTGGAGAGGTCTTAAGAATCTCCATTTCCAATTGCTTTACTTGGAATTGGTAATATTTTACGATAAAACTTGCAAAGTTTTTGGCGTTTAACGCGTTACTATGTGCATTAAAATATTTGGCAGTAACATATTTCCAACGGGTGTCATCCGTAGTGGCACCGGCCATAAGATTGTTCGCCCATGTGCCCTCTGGAGATCGTGGCCGCAATACCGGGGTAATTTTCGAAATGTAACCATATTTTAGTTGGATTTCCTTGCGGTGCCACATTTCCGTGGGAGCCCCCATGGCGTCCCCAATGGCAGATCCCACCAAAGCCCCCAGAATCTTATCATAAAGGACTTCCTGCGAAAGATGAAGGGTATCTGATACGTAAATATGTGCCTTGGGCAAAGGTATATCCACTTCAGATTTTTTGTTTTCACATGAAATACAAAGCAATGCCAAGCTCAAAAAAACATAGTATTTGTTCTTCACAACATGATCATTTTATGGGCAATGTTTAACAGGGACTCTTTTTCTTCAAGGGTTCTATCCAACGGCAATTGTGCCAGACCAATGATTCTTCGCATGATTTCAACTCCTGCTATTTGTTCTACCAGGGTACTATCCAGTCCATCACCATATTGATTTGTAATCGTACCAAGGTACTCCGTATTCTTGGTTGCCATAATGATGTGGGCTGCAATGACGCCTACATCAAATTCCGCAAATCCTAAAAAGCAAAACTCTGGATCAATGATATGGATGCGATCGGCGCAGGTCATCCAACTGCCTGGATAGTAATCCCCATGCACCAAAACCTCACCAGGGGAAAGGTATTTTTCTCCCAATCGCTTTATAATGGACTTTAGGTCCTTATTTCGTTTATAGGGTTCGGAAAGCTCTTGTAACCCATCCTGTACCTTGTTCAATGAAAAGCCGTTATCCATCATAAAAGGCAATTCAAAAATATGTTGATGGTTTAACTGTCGTAGCTTTAGGTTTTTGGGAAAATCAGCGGCAATAGTGGTATTGTGGATGGCCTTTACAATTTGTACCAAGCTTTCAATACGCTCTTTCGGTACTACTTTGGAATTGTAGATATAGGTCATGTCCTCACATGTCCCTAAGTCCTCTAGCATGAGTAGATGGTCATGCCCATCATAGGCGAACGCCTCAGGAAAATACTGTTTTAGTGTCCCGGTATAACCATGTCGATAAAACTGATACTCTACATTAATCCGTTCCAAAGGCGCCTCAACTTCCTTATATTTTTGTACATAGGGGCGCGATTGCTTAAGGATAAAGGTTCTTAGGTTGGTTTTTATGCGTAAGACCACATTCATATTGCCCTCCCCCGGTTTTTCGGTGGCTAGGATGTGTTCTGTTTTATCGATCCACCCTTTAGCGGATAGGTATTGCTGTACATCGGTAATGGGAGTTTTTAAGTCTATTTGCATAAGAAATTGTTCAACCCACTATATTTTTTTAAGGCTTTGCCAAAAGTCTTCGATCATTTGTTCCACATTGATTTTGGTATAGACACTGATAGTACGTGGGGTATTTTCCTCCGGAGTTCTAAAATACTTTTTTTGTGCCAGTTCAGGACGGGCCAACGCTTCGATTAGCGCCAGATCCCACATAATCCATTGCCGTTTTTCCGGGTCTTCTTTTGTCCACCAGCGGTAATAGGTTTCCCACCGATTCACTAAGTAGTCCGCAATACCCCCTTTTCCTTTCAGATGAAGGTCCACTTCTGCCTTATCGAAAATAAGATGTTGGGACGTGGTAGCGGTCATCACGTTAAAATCCAGTTCTTTGGTGTTCAGCAAAACGTCTACCGCAATTGGGTCATTTCTTGAATTGAACTCTTCTTTATTAAAGGTATTGTGAACGGGATCATGCCAGAAACCAACATAATGCACCCGAATTTTCGGAATAATGGTTGGGTCTTGTAGAATGGCGGAAGCCACATTGGTGCAGGAACCTAGAATTACAATGTCTGGTGGATTTCTTTCCTTGAACTTTTGTGCTTGGGCGATGATAAAATTCGAAGCTTCGGATATCGAAGGTGTAGATCGATCAACTAATGGAATATTACTTCCCAGAGGTAGCGGAATATCCTGTATTTGCATCAATTGAAAGATTTTTTCATTTAGCTGTTGACTCTCCTGAACGGTATTTTTGGATGCCAATGGTGATGTATGGAATTGCGCGGAGGTAATACCCAACACCTTGAATTTGGGTTCACGAAGAGCCCGCGCCAGTGCATATAGATCATCTATTTCATTTGCGGTATCTGCATCGATGATTAGCGAAGTAGGGTTGCCATTATCTTGTCCTGAAACAGGAGTTCCTGCGGAAAACATGCTGTAGCCGGCATACAGTACAATGATTTTTGTAAATGCCCTCATCCTACGAAAGTCGGAATTTTTAAGAAGACAATGAACTTACCTAAATTAACGGGACTTAGGATCCAATGCCTTTAAAAGGATTTCGAAAATTACGTTGTAAAGGTTGTTAATTCCAAAATTTTCTAATGTTGAGAATAAGCTAGGCTTCTTCGATCCTTACTTTGCAAAAAAAAGCGCCCAACTGTCTCTTATTTAGTTCAAAAACCATTGAACAATTGGAGGTAAACCCCAGAATTTATAAGGTTTTTTATAGTAGATTTTGAGAATCAATTTATATATTACAGGGCTCCAAAAGATTGATTTCCTACATTTTATCCCCCCTTTAGTAAATACCCTGAAATGGGTATTGTTATGGTATTATTTAAACTTGGGATTTAGATGACCAAACAGCCTGCAAATGAGGAAAACTAAAACAAACAATAGTTTTAAGCTGAATGTTATTTCAGGGACCTATGTTGTTATGATGGGTTGGAATTTGCCCAAAGAAAAATGCAGTGATCTTATGGGGTTTTCAATACATCGCGAAAGTCCATCGGAGAACGAATCATTTTTTTTAAAGGGGATGAAGGTGTTTGATGAGACGAATCCGGGATTTCCGACAGGTTCGATGTATAATACCAATGAACATCCTATCCAAGGATTTCAATGGTCAGATTACTCTGCTAAACCTGGGCTAACTTATATCTACACTGTAACCGCTTTGAAAGGGACGCCAACAAGTTTGCAACCATTCAAGTCAGTTTCCATAAAAATAAATACGGAAAGTCCTGAAAACGGAGCTCAAGATATTTATTTCAACAGGGGTATCGCAGCTTCTCAGGAATATGTAAGGCGTTTTGGCAATCTCCGTCCCGAAGACGTCCCTAACGGCAAGGGTTTTGAATGGTTGTCCAGGGGGTTGTTTGAAGCACTGGAGTCATATATCAATACTTGTGAGCCTGATGTTGACGAGCTTTATATTGCAGCTTATGAATTTTACTATAACGAGGTTTTGAAATTGGTAAAGAATGCGATTGACCGTGGCGTTATCATAAAATTTGTGTATGACGCAAGAAAAGATAGTCCGAAGATAAAGAATAGGGAGGCCATGATAGCCTTTGGGTTGGATACTTATAAGTTTAAATACGAGAGAACTACACCTAAATCCTATATTTCGCATAATAAATTCATTGTCAAAGTAAGCAATGGCATTCCTAAATCCGAATGGACGGGAGGCACCAATTTTTCTGAAGGTGGAATTTACGGACACTCCAATGTAGCACATGTGGTTGAAGATGAGGCCACCGCTACAAAGTTCAAATCGTACTGGGATGCGTTGATTGAAAAACCGGAAAAGAGCAATAGGTTAAAGAATCGAGTAGAGGAAATTTCACCGCTTCCTGAGGGAAATCTATCTAATGGAACACATATCGTGTTCAGTCCAAGAAAGAATCTTGATGCCTTGCATTGGTATGCCGATTTGGCTAAAAATGCCAAGGAAGGACTTTTTATGACTTTTGCTTTTGGGATGAATGACGTTTTTAAAGAGGTGTATGAAAACGGACAGGCTCCTTTTAGGGTTGCGCTTTTAGATAAACTTACAAGAGGTTTTAGAAATCCAAATGACAAGATTGCCGAGGTAAATAGGATGCAGGCCTTACGCAATAAAAAAGAAAATGTATTTGCTGTAGGCAACTTTGTGCGAACCCATAAAATTGACGGATGGCTCAAAGAAAAACTCACCAATCTTAATTTTCACGTACGCTACATACATAATAAGTTCATGTTAATTGATCCTTTATCCGATGAACCTATTGTGGTGGGAGGTTCAGCCAATTTTAGCAGTGCTTCTACTGTAAAGAATGATGAGAATATGCTAGTGATAAAAGGTAACACAAGAGTTGCCGATATTTATTTAGGAGAGTTTATGAGATTACATGCGCATCATGCATTTAGGGAGTCCCTTGCTTGGAGAAAGCCGGACAATCCACCAAGACCATTACGTACAGGCAACTGGTGGGAAGATTACTTTGGAACTACCCCTAGAAGTATTCGAAGAAAGTTTTTTGCCAGGATTAACTAAAAATTACAGAAATATATCGTGACTGAGCAACAAAGCGAGTATAGAAATCAGTTAATAGATGGCCAACTCAAAATTTCTATTGAACTGGACAAAAAAATTGTATGGCTTTCCGCCGGTGCAATTGCACTTTCAATAACTTTTATGGGTGAAATATTGGATAATGAGCACCTTAAACAAGAAGGGGTGCTTATAGCTTCATGGAGCACCATGATCCTAGTACTCATATTGGCGTTAGTCAACAATATGCTGGGAGCAATCGCTTATATGGATATGAGAAAAAAGTTTGATGAGGCTTTAGAAGATAATTCTTTGGACGTTGGGGAATCCATGTATAAATCAATAATAATCTGGATCAATGCCATTAATATTTTCCTTATTTCTATTTCATTACTGCTTCTAATTATTTTCACCTATAACAATCTCCTATGAAAATTCTAAATACAATCGAGAAAAAACCAACCCAGCCAACAAAGCCATCTCCTAAACCTAAAATACCTGAAAGGAGGATTCCCGAACCTGCTCCGAAACGAGATCAACCTTTTCCAAAAACACCTCGGTTTAACCCGCCTCCCCCTCCGCCTCCGAAAGAGAAATCAGAATAAGCAAATTTATGATTGAAGATTTTTAACTGGTACGCCTTAAGGGTTAGTTCAAGAATTCGGGAATATTTTAGAATACCTATTCTAAATTCGATTAAAGATAAGTTTCTGTAAGCCTGAACCCTGACTTTACGGGCCCTTCTGAATTGAGAAGATTTATGACTGGAGTTCACCTAACATGGTCAACCAAAAACATAGCCCTTGGGAACGTTAATATTTCAAAGGCTTGTTTTTGGCACCTTCGTGCATTCCTTCGACTGTACTTCAACAAACGATTATTGGATCTAACGTCTTATTCTGTACTAAAAAAGCCCTCAATACTTTAGAATTAAATGACGTTTACACAAAATCATTTTCCACATCAGTTTTTTCAATTTTGTAGAACAAGGTTGGTCTGTTGTCTTCCATTCACCAGTTCGCTAAATTGAAATCCTCTGACATTTCCCTTGTTATAATTGACCAAGCCCCCAAATTCAAACCCGTTCACGCCACCATTAACCCCCATTAGAAGGTTAAACGATACATTATTGGTGTAGTTCGCGGAATTTGCTCCGTTGGTGCCCAAGGGATAAATAAATGTAATCTGTGATTTTTTATGCTTTGTGTTTTCTTGGGCATTCGTTGGAATGCTCCATCCCGATAATAGAATAACTAGTAGTGTTCCTATTAATTTCTTATGCAATACCATTTCGTTTTGTGTTTTAAAAATTTTCATGACAAAAGTCTTGGGATTGGCATCGATTAAAAAGCACTATGTAATGAACATTAGAATCAGGACCATGAAGTTTAAGATTCCTTGAATGAACTCAAAATTATTCAAATGACTTATTGATTGTCACAGAACAAGATGGGTTAATCAGACATATCAAAAAGAAAGAACGCATTCCTAAAAAATGTTTGTTTTTGAAAACTTTTGTACAAATAGTCTTCTAGCAAGTCACTATACAGCCAAATAATTTAAGCAAACTTGCAAATGGCTTTATTTCCAATACTGCTTAATCTCGATTCAAATTAATTACCGTGCTCTTTCTGAAAAATCTCTATGAAATTTAGCTCTAGTCAGATCTAAAAAACCAATCCATCAACATAGGTAAATGCCTGTGGGGCCATAGGAAAGTAATTTTGACTTGGATTTTCATCTAGTATTAAGGTAAACGTAAAAATCAAAAGTTATGGAACGAATAGGTTACAATGATATTCCCCAAGGGATGTTCGAAAAATTATTGGAAGTGGAGCACTTTTTAAACGATTCTCCAATTGACATAAAACTATTGGAGCTTATACGATTACGGGTAGGGCAAATCAATGGATGCGCGTATAGCACGGATATGCATTACAAGGAGTTGAAACATTTGGGCGAATCTGAACTGCGTCTGGTCTTGCTGTCTGCCTGGGAAGATTGTCCTTTTTTCAATGATAAGGAAAGGGAAGTGCTGAGATTCACGGAGCGAATAACACATATATCAGATTCGTTCATTGGAGATAAAGAAATCGGGGCTTTGCTCAAGTTCTTCAATAAATCAGAGATAAGTTATTTGACTTTGGCCATAGCCCAAATAAATACATGGACAAGGCTAATGAAAACATTTAAGTTTGCTCCTGGCAAATACCAAGTTAGGAAAAATG
>JBCDBE010000126.1:0-8542 GCA_039184365.1 Bacteroidota bacterium
TTCAGAACAAAATGGGCTTTATCCATCTTGCGCGTGCGATACCCCAATAAATGGAAAATTGATTTGGCGAAAAACCGGGCTACCTTTTTGTTTACGTAAAGTGCATCTTTTTTTGAAGTCGCCCATTTGATTCCAGGCAAAATGGCCAGAAAACCATCTGCCTTAAGTCTCCTAAGATATTTGGATAGCCATAAAAAGAAATACGGCACACTCCTAATGAAATAAAAACCCTCATAGCCCTTGTCTTGATAAAGCGGCATAAAAAGTTGCCGCTTCTTCTTCGTTATTATATACCTCCCATTGGTAATTGATATTTGTACTCCTTTGGGTACCGTCTGAAAATTAACGAACCCTGGAAGCATTTTAAATTCCTCATCCGCCGTGAGGAGATGTTGATGGTAAATTTCAAAAAAACGCTTTGGCGTATGTGAGGTATTTAATTTCTCCCTTTGGGCATTCAGTCGCGTTTTTTCCATAGGAAAAAATCCTGTGAGTCCCAACGTGTACCAAATAAAGGATTCGGCATTGGTAACGGCATCCGTATCATCATGCTGGCCACTTTCAAAACCAAAGGCCACGTATCCCAACTCATTGATGTAGCTTAAAAGTGCACCGGTCAGATACTCTTCAATACCAAGAATACAAGGCAAAGGGTAGTTCCTTGTAAAATTGCGGTTCAACAAACTATCGTTCATGACAATAAAGGGTTCCGTCTCACCGGAGGTCGTATGCAAATCAATGAAATAGAATGGTGGCGAAGAAGTTTCCAGAATTTCATGGATCCGTTGATGCAACTGGTGCATCTCTTTCCTTTCAATACTCCTTTCCACGGTTGATGCAGAGAGGCTCCCCATTCGATGGGGCAACCAAATCCTATTCAAATCCTCGTCAATAAAGCGAACCCCCTTTGCCAAAGCGGACAAATTACCAACAATACCAAAAAACTCTCCCTTAAAGGTGTCCAAAGCATTATCCAACGCTAAAAAAACATGCTCAAGTGCTTTTACACCAGCGGGTTCATTCCCATGTATACCTCCAAAAAAAATAAGGGTAGGGCCTGGCGAATTCCCCTTAAGATGACCAATGATCCTATAAACTTCCAAAGAAGTTTCATTTGCTGTTTTAAAGGGCGGGGGCATTAAGAAAAATCCGTTTTACTAAGAATTCCTACCAAAGTATTGTCGATAACCACGGGAAGACAACCTATGTCGTTTTTTTCCATGGTCTTTAAAGCCATGGAAACTTCAGATTCTGGCGAAATGGTCCTTACCTTTCTTATCATCACCTCGGCCACCACAGTGCTTTCAAAATCATATTGATTCTCCAAAAAATTTAGATAACTCCAAGTAAGTAGCCCGGTCAGTTCCCCATTATCATCCTCAACAGGGATATGATGAATTCCATTCCAATCCATAATGGCCTTGGCCATACTCAAATAATCATCTTCATTCAATTTGATCAGGTGGGTGGTCATCAGTTCCTTCACCAATTGTGGTTTGCGCTTAACCTTATCTATATGGATGTCCTCCCATTCATGGATAGGAAGGTGTTTGGATTGGTTTTCAACCATTTTTTTGGTTAACAGAACCAATGATTTATCCGTTTTGTATCTTTTTTTGAGCGCCCTTATGTTGGCTACCTGCCATTGTTCCCCCGTCCGACCTTTGGTCCTGGCTTCAATAATTCCCAAGAGACGTTCCACATCCTCGTCATCAACACCACATCTGTGCAATCCTTTATAGGCAATGGGCAATAATTTATTCAACACTAATTTCTTAGAACTGTATGATTCCCCACACCACGAAAATAGTGTTTCCTTCCCGGAACGTGCCGCTTTTATAAAATTGGTCTTTGCGGCCTTAAAATCCATTTGGGAAGGCATATCATCAAACTGTTTGGGCCGTCCCTTCATCAACCCTATCCAAAAGGCAAAATTGGCCATCTCATCCAATACGGATGGTCCTGAGGGAATATAACGGTTCTCAATTCTAAGATGGGGTTTACCCCCGCCAACACCATAGCACGCCCGATTCCAGCGATAAACCGTACCGTTGTGCAAACAAAGGGCAGGCAACTTTGGAATTTCCCCCTTGTTCAGCTTTTCCAAGGAATTTTCTTCAATTGGCTTGGTCAGTAAGATGCGATGCTTAGAAATGTCCTGCTTAAAAATTTCAGCAACACTCCCCTGCTCCCACTGGTCTCCAAAACCAACCCTAGGTGTTTGATTACGGAGTGCAGATGCTGTTTTTCGGGTATCCAAACTTTGTTGGAAAAGCGCAATACGGGTTTCCTTCCACAATTCCCGTCCCATAAGCATGGGCGAATTGCAACATACCGAAAGTACGGGACCAGCAATGGCCTGGGCCCAATTATAACTTCGTACAAAATCATGGGAAGGAATTTGCAGGTGCAACTGAAAACTCGTGTTACAGGCCTCGAACATGACGGAGTCATGTTTTAGAAAAAGCTCGTCAACCCCCCTGATCTTAAGACTAAAGTCACCTCCCTTAAAAGTTTTGAGCATCTCGTTCAGCGCAAAATATCGAGGTATGGGAGTCAAATAATCAAGTCCAACTTCCTTTTTACCAATGGTGGGAAGAATTCCAGCCAATAAAACTTTCGCATCCAGGGTCGATGCTTTTTTGGCGGCCATTTCAAGTAAAGACCTCAATTGGTTTTCCACCTTCAAAAAGCAATCCCCATTTAATTCAAAGGGGTCAAGATTGATTTCAACATTGTAACTGGCGAGTTCGGTAGTGAACTGCGCTTCATTAATGGCTTCCAAGAGTTTGAGGTTGACCCCATAGGGCCTGTAGTCCTTATCTATCAAACAAAGTTCTTGCTCTGCTCCAATACGGACAATATCATCTTCAAAAAGACCCCTGTCCAAAAGAAGCTCAAGGGCTTTGACATCGTCAATTAAATGTTGTACAAAGGCCATTCGCTCATCAACGCCCTGTGCTGTTTTTTTTATCATTTCACCCATACGGCTAGCTTTCGACCATAACAAATCTAACACTCCAACAACTTGTAAAATATGACAATTATCAGGCTGCACAGCCACACGAGCGGTTGAAATGACATTTATCATATTTTTTCTGGCCAGAGCCCGATAATTTTGACCCTATATTGAAGTGGTATGTGCAATTTGACCGATAAATACAATGTTCCAGGACCGCGATACACCAGTTATCCCACCGTGCCCTATTGGGATGTTGATTCATTTTCAATAAAAAAATGGGAAATTTCGGTAAAGGAAAGTTTTAAGGCTTCAAGGGAACAGGGCATCAGTATGTATGTACATCTCCCGTTTTGCGAAAGTATGTGTACTTTTTGTGGTTGCCATAAACGTATCACCAAAAGGCACGAATTGGAAACCCCTTATATCGATGCCGTTCTGAAGGAATGGCGCCTTTACAGGGAACTCCTTGGGTCCAGGCCATTAATAAAGGAACTTCATTTAGGAGGAGGGACTCCCACTTTTTTTTCCCCAGGGAATTTAACTCGACTCATCGAGGGAATATTTCTTTTTGCAGATCGGGCAACTGATGCCGAACTTAGTTTTGAAGGTCATCCCAACAATACGACAAGGGCTCATTTGCAGGCCCTTTATGATGTGGGATTCAGAAGGGTCTGTTATGGGGTGCAGGACTACAACCATAAAGTACAGTTGGCCATCAATCGGATTCAGCCCTTTGAAAGGGTAAAATCCGCAACCGAAACCGCGAGGGAAATTGGGTACACCTCTGTTGGCCACGATATCATCTATGGGCTTCCATTCCAATCCATCAATGATGTAAAAAACACCTTGGTCCGCACCAACGATTTACGTCCGGACCGTATTGCTTTTTATAGCTATGCCCACGTACCATGGAGAAAGGGAAATGGGCAACGCGGTTACCGGGATGGAGATCTTCCCAACGGTGAGGACAAAAAATTACAATACGAAACTGGAAAACAGTGGCTAAGCGCCATGGGATATAAAGAAATAGGCATGGATCATTTTGCGGTAGGTTCCGATAGCCTGTACCAAGCCGTGAAGAAAGGAACCCTACACCGAAATTTTATGGGATACACCCCCAGCAAGACACGGCTAATGATTGGTCTTGGTGTTTCCAGTATCAGTGACAGTTGGCATGCATTTGCCCAAAATGTAAAGGGCATAAAAGAATACCAACAGCTGGTGGCCTATGGTATTATTCCCGCATATCGCGGCCATCTTTTAAATAACGAAGATGAATTGGTACGCAAGCACATTCTCAACCTCATGTGCCAATTTGGGACCTCTTGGGAACCAGCACAGACCCAACATTTGGATTTTCAACATATCCTGGATCAACTCAGTGAACTTGAGGCCGATGGTTTGGTCCAAACCACATCGAACAGCATAACAGTTACAGAAAAAGGAAAGCCATTTATTAGGAACATCAGCATGGCCTTCGATTTAAAACTACACCGAAAACAGCCAGAAACAAAGTTGTTTTCCATGACCATATAACCTAAATCTTAATAATTATGAAAAGTATTGTTGTACCCATAGATTTTTCAGAACAATCTGAAATTGCCCTGAAGGTGGCAGCTACCCTGGCCAAAAAGAACAATTCCGAACTTGTGGTGTTGCACATGTTGGAACTCGCCACGGGAATCATGTCCAATACGGAGTATATTCCTCAAGTACATATTGTGCATTTGATGAAGGTGACCGAAGAGCGCTTTGAAAAATTCTTGAACAAACCTTATTTAAAAGACATCAATATTACCCCGGTAATCAAGCATTATAAGGTATTCAGTGAGATAGATGAGGTAGCCCAAAAACACGGTGCCAATTTAATCGTAATGGGTTCCCATGGCACCGACGGTCTTCAAGAACTCTTTATAGGCTCCAACACGGAGCGTGTGGTCAGAAGTTCAGAAATTCCTGTTTTGGTGGTGAAAGGTGATATCGCCCATTTTAAAGCGGAACGCTTTGTTTTTGCCAGTGATTTTAAAGAAGAAAGTATTCCTGCAGCCAAAAAAGCAATCGCTTTTTCAGAATTGTTGGGAGCCGAATTTAAAATGGTTTACATTAACACCCCGGCAGATGCCTTTTTAAGCACAGAAGATGCTTACAAACGCATCTCTAAATTCTTGAACATTGCCAAGCTAGGCCTTGAGGTAGACGTTTATAACGATTACAGTGTGGAAAAGGGGGTTTTAAACTATGCCGAGTCCAATGCTGCTGATTTAATTGGCATACCGACCCATGGTCGCCAAGGCCTTTCCCATTTCTTTATGGGAAGTATTGGGGAGGACATTGCCAATCATAGTAAAATACCAGTAGTTACGTTTAAAATATAAAATCACCACCTATTTTTTAAAAGGGCTTTTTGGCCCTTTTATTTTTATAGTTCCTGACTTTTATCATGTTAATCCCAAGCAAGTAACCGTAACTTCATGTAAAGAAATTAAAAGCCGATTATCATGAAAAAACGAGTCCCTATATCCCAGATAATGACGTCCAATGTGGTTACCTTGACCACTAATGATGATTTGGTTACCGCAGAGGAAACCTTTAAAAGGCACCGTATAAGACATATTCCCATAGTAAGTGGAGCTACCATTTTAGGTATTCTTAGCTACACCGATTTGATGCGTATCAGTTTTGCCGATGCCATTGATGAAGATGAGTACGAAGTGGACACTATGGTCTACAATATGTTCAGTATTGAACAAGTTATGGTCAAGGACGTGGTGAGTGTACCCCCTACGGCTACCGTCAAGGAAGTCGCACAATTCTTGGCACAAAAGGAATTCCATGCACTTCCGGTTGTGGAGGAAGGAAAATTAGTAGGTATCGTTACGACTACGGATTTGATTCGATACCTATTGGAAATGTATTAAAGCATTCATTGCCACTTTTATGATGTGAGTGGTTGGTTTGAACTTTGATTTGGTGAATGGAGGAGGCCTATAAAATGGCCTCCTCCTTTTTTGCCTTTTTAATCAATTTAAAAGCCCAGTCATAATGGCTTGAAGTTGCAGAAATTAAATAAGCTCCTAAAGAGGTAGATCCCGTCCAATGGTACTTCTTTTTGGCAAAAAGCTCTTCATCCGTATGCATTTCAATAATTTTCAATACCGTTTTGTAGGATTGCCTTAGAAGTCCTTTAGCATCACCAAGCTTCACTTGGGCATAGCGCTTTTGAATCTCTTTATTTAGATCGGGCAGGGTTCTCCAAGTATGTCCTTTTGCAGGCATATTCGGTTTTTCTCCTGACATGCCTACCGTATACCAATCCAATAGCATAAGATGCCAAGCATGTAAATGTGCCAATATGTCTTTTATATTGCGATTTAAAGTTCCCTCAGGGAAATCCCTTTCCTGCTCATTTAGTGGTATATCTTCCACAAAAGAAATCAGTTTTTCATAATTGCCTTTGGCTTGATCTAATAGGTCGGATTTACTTCTTGGTCTTGCCATTCAATGTGCCTTTTGTTATATTACGAACCCCTCAACGATTCTTTCCCCACGTTTGCTACCATAGCGTTTCCGGTCATTCTTTTTAGATGGGAGATTGGCGCGCTTGACGCATCCTAATTCTTCAAACGTATAGGAGGCCATCTCTTATCATTAACAGCTATCTAAAAACTGCCGTTAAACCTTTCAAAAGCGGCCTTTTCCAACATTTCCTTATTGTCTGGATGTGCAATGGATATCATGGCCTTGGCGCGTTGTTGTAGATTCTTCCCAAAAAGGTTGACCACCCCATATTCCGTAGCCACAAAATGCACATGTGCCCGAGTTGTGGTGACTCCTGCTCCTGGTTTAAGGAAAGGTACTATCTTGGAAACGCCTTTTTTTGTGGCGGAACTCATGGCAAAAATGGGCTTACCCCCTTTGGATAAAGCGGCCCCGCGAATAAAGTCCATTTGACCTCCAACCCCGGAAAACTGATAACTCCCAATGGTATCTGCACACACCTGACCCGTTAAATCAATTTCTATGGCACTATTGATGGCCGTGACCTTGGGATTTCTGCGAATCCTGGCCGTATCGTTGGTATAGCCGGCATCCCTAAAATCACATATGGGATTATCATCAATGAAGTCGTACAACTTTCTTGAACCCACAGCGAAACAACTTACTATTTTACCTCTTTTTACAGCCTTTTCCTTCCCCGTGATCACACCACTCTCCAAAAGGGGAAGCACACCATCTGAAAACATTTCGGTATGGATGCCCAGATTTTTGTGATTTCCTAAATTGGATAGTACCGCATCCGGAATATTTCCAATACCCATTTGCAAGGTGGCATCATCCTCAATCAAATCGGCCACATTTTTGCCAATTTGCTGTTCTATTTCAAATATTGGGGTGGGAGGATGCTCATGGATGGGCCTATCCACCTCACAGGCCAATGTTATTTCATCTACATGAACAATACCTGTTCCGTGGGTTCTGGGAACAGAGGGATTGATCTGCGCCACAATAGCCTTACCCGACCGTACCGCAGGCAATGCCACATCAACGGATACCCCAAGGGAGCAATATCCATGTTTGTCTGGAGGGGAGACTTGCACAAAAACAACATCTACAGGAAGGTAGCCATCATAGAACAATCGATGGATTTCACTCAAAAAAACAGGCACATAATCCGCTTGGGGGGTATTGACACTCTTTCGGACGTTTCCTCCTACAAAACACGAATTTAAATGAAAGGTTTCATTATAGGGTGCTTGGGTATATTTGGCATTGCCCTCTGTATGGATGGAAACGATTTCCACATTTTCCAGTTCTTGATGTCTTTCGCACAACGTATCGATCAATTCATTTGGCGTCATGGCCGCCCCTTGAAAGAATACTCGATCTCCTGATTTTACCAATTTTACAACTTCTTCAGCTGTGGTGATTTGCATAGTTTTATATTATTTATGGTCATTCCGACCCTGACCCAAACCAATATGACGGTGACTAAAGTCTTGGTAAGAAGGACAAATTAGTATTGAATTAAAAAAGAACGTTAGGGCTGATGGCACTCCATATCTGCCGATACCATTTCCGGCGCCACTGCTTTGGGTGAAACATAGGGAATTCCCAATCCCATCCCCCTCACGATAAACAAAAACCCAACAATCACTACAAAAACAGGGACCAACTTTCGTATTTGGGTTTTTACCCTTTGACCGAAAAGGGCACTGGCAAAAACGGCTGATGTCATCAATGGAATGGTTCCCAGACCAAACAAGAACATATAGAGACTTCCATGCCATGGGTTACCCATGGCAATGGCACCAAAAAGCGCCACATAAACCAGTCCACAGGGTAAAAATCCATTCAAAAACCCTATGGTAAGAAACGTATCCGGTGTTCGTTTTTTAAGTACTTCACCCAATTTTGACTTTACCTTTCCCATAAGGATATAGATGGGCTTTGTCAAGGATATTTTTCCAAAATGCCTGGAAGGAACCAATACCAATAAAATCATCAAAATGCCTATTCCAATGGACAATTTTTGTTGAACACCAAATAGTTGAAGGCCCTTACCCACAAAACCAAAGGAAA
>JBCDBE010000127.1:0-8195 GCA_039184365.1 Bacteroidota bacterium
AACGAATTGTAGAGAGGTAACCCATTCTGTGAAATACCTCTGCAATATTCCATTCCTTTTCCTAAACGGCACAAAAGAATGGTTTTAATTAATTGAGGTGCAACTTGTTGTGGAATATCGGAAGACTTATCAATAAAAGTCATAATACGTTCAATGATTGGAACTTCATGATAAAAATTGTCCCATTCATAATGAGTATCATACAGCCTAGTAGATAATGCATCTAGAGAAATTATGCGCTCAGATTTTGTTCTAAAAGCGTTCCCAGAAACCACATTAAAAAATTCCTCCCCCCGCTTGTACTTTTCATGATGAAGATTGGTATTGTATCCCTCAAGGATAATCCCAAGTTTATATTTCTCCTTGTCTGATGCAAAAGGCCAAACATTAGGACTAATTAGAGATATATTTTTTCTTACCGTTTGTTCGGTTTCTTTTGATGAATAAAGACCAAAAATTGTGCGTAAGATGCTATCACAATGATGAGTTGCAAGCGATTTTGTTTTAACACTAATATTTTCAATAGTTTCTTGATCTAGTATTGTATTTGTTTCCTTAAGATTATCAATAAAAGATTTCACCTGAATTGCGGCAGGAGATGGTTGGTCCTTAAGTACATCTTGTATACAAGTTTGCAACCAACCTAAAAGCTCAAAAGCGTTAATAGTGTAATTAGTGGGATGAGATATTCCAATATCATTTCTCATATCCAAAATATGAGCCAATTTTTTATATGTCGTATCGGTAATTAACTCAAGTTTCATACATGTTTGCAATAGAACATTATCCCTGAGCCCCATTAAATCTTCTTCTTTTTGGAATGATGGCCTTAGATTTCCTCCGACTGCCTTGTCAAAGAAAATATCTATACCATATGCAATTGCCTTTTTACGTAAGGAAAGAACGACTTCATTCCATACTGAATTCAAAGAATAATCAAATAAACCAAAACCTGCACCGACCACAAATTTTGATAGGTATCTCGCATCTTGTTTTACTTCTTGAGGTAATTCATAAATATATTGCGGCAAGTTTTTTCCAATCTTTTCTCTTTCGGAATTATCTGCAATTATATTATCCGAGGGCAAACCAATTACTTCCAAAAACTCAGTAATTTTTTGAACCTGTTTTTCAATAAGTTCACCATCCTCAAATTTTTTTACTTCACTCATTATCCTCAAGTTGTAGCTTTAATATTACAAATTTAGGTGGTTTTATTTCTAAATGATTGATATTATTCGTCAATCATCTTTTAAAAATTAATAGCTCAAATAAATAACCTAATGCCTGCTTGATGCAACCCTTCTCTTTTTGATCTGTCTCTGGTGGTGTAAAATGTGCAACAACCATCAAAAATCAAGAAATGAACAAAACAAAAGGGGAGACACCCCCATTCAAAATCACCATCTGCTTAATATGGCTTTTTATTGCTGGTTCAATGATTACCTACGGGCAGCAGAGCCATACCATTAGCGGTACCATTACCGACAAAAGCAATGGGGAGACCCTCTTTGGGGCTTCCGTATTCCTTACCGGTACTACCATTGGTGGGGTCACCAACGAGTATGGGTTTTATTCCATTACGGCCCCGGCAGGGGCGTATGTGTTGAACATCTCCTATATGGGCTATACGGATGTCAACATCCAAATCAATCTCAGCCAGGACGTCAAACGGGATGTGGAGATTGCCGAATTTTCCACTGAACTCCAAGAAGTGGTGGTCACCGCAGAGGAGCCCGAGCGGGCCATTTTACGCAAGCCTGAGATGAGTGTGGTCAAAATGAATGTGGCCACTATCAAACAGACCCCTGTGGTCTTGGGCGAGGTGGATGTGCTCAAGAGCCTACAGCTTTTGCCTGGCGTGACCAACAATGGCGAAGGCACGGGCGGCTTTCACGTTCGTGGCGGCGCACAGGACCAAAACCTGGTTCTGCTCGATGAGGCCATAATTTACAATACCTCCCATATGTTCGGTTTCTTTTCGGTCTTTAACGCCGATGCCATCAAAGACGTAAAACTCTATAAAGGGGGCATTCCTGCACGCTTTGGAGGCAGGGTGTCCTCGGTGCTGGATATTCGCCAAAAGGACGGGAACCGAAAAAACTATGGACTTACGGGAGGCATTGGGGTCATCTCCAGTCGTTTAACGGCCGAAGGTCCCATTTTTGGGGATAAGGGCTCCTTTTTGATTGCGGGCCGCCGTTCCTATGTGGATTTGTTATTGGCCGCTGCCAATGAGGACAACCGGGTGTCCTTTTACGATCTCAACCTCAAGACCAATTACAGCATCAATCGAAACAATAAGCTCTTTTTGAGTGGGTATTTTGGTCGGGATGCCTTTGATTTTGCAGGGATTTTTGAAAATAGCTACGGTAACGGCTCGGGCAACCTACGGTGGAACCATATTTTTAACGACCGTTTGTTTTCCAACCTTTCGGCCATCTATAGCCGCTATGATTACGACCTGAATTTTGACCAGGATGATTTTGAATGGGTCTCTTCCATCACCAATTACAACCTAAAATACGATATGAAGTACTACCTCAATGACAAATTTTCCCTCGATTTTGGGGTGAATGGGATTTACTACGATTTTGACCCCGGACAAATTCAACCTACCTCGGATACATCGCCCATCAATCCCTTGTCCTTGGATCAAAAACGGGCCTTGGAAGGTGGCTTATACATCAATGCGGAGCATAAGCTAACGGATAAATTGACCGCCCAATACGGGCTGCGCTACAGTGCTTTTTCCCGTTTGGGAGGCCAACCGATTACGGAATATGAAAATGGGTTGCCCGTGGTATACAATGCTGCCTTGGGCATTTACGAAAGGGGGGAGGCCATAGGGGAAACTGATTTTGCCCGAAGTGAATCCATCCAAACCTATGGTAACTTTGAACCCCGGATATCCTTGGCCTACCTTTTGAACGAGGATTCGTCGGTCAAAGCGGGATTTTCACGGGCGGCGCAATATATTCATTTATTGAGCAACACCACGGCAGTCACGCCGTTGGATGTATGGACGCCCAGCGGTCCCTTTATTGAGCCGCAGCTGTCCAATCAGTATGCCCTGGGGTACTTCCGTAATTTCCTGGACAAGGAATATTCCTTGGAATTGGAGGCTTACTACAAAACCGTGGACAACCGTATTGACTATATTGATGGTTCGGAACTCATTGGCCAAAACACCATTGAGACCGAAATCCTAAATGGCGAGATGCGTGCCTATGGACTGGAAGTCCTACTTCGTAAAAATGTGGGCGACTTAACCGGATGGATTGCCTATACGCTGTCCAAATCGGAACAACGTACCCCCGGTGGCGCCGCTGGTGGGCCTGGGATTAACAATGGTGATTGGTACAATACCAATTTTGACCGTACCCATGATGTTTCCATTTCGGGCAGCTACCGATTGAATGACCAATGGAGCTTTGGGAGCAATTTTATTTTTCAAACAGGCCGCCCGGTCACCTATCCAAATGGGCAGTACCTGTATGAGGACCTGTCCATTGCCAGCTTTGCCCCTAGGAATTCGGATCGATTGCCCGCCTACCATCGGGTAGATGCTTCCATTACGTTTACCCCTAAAAAGTACAAGGACAAGCGCTTTAAGGGCGAATGGGTGTTAAGCGTGTATAACTTGTACAACCGCAGGAATGCGGCCTCCATTTCCTTTGGCCAGAACATTGAAACCGGGGCCAACGAAGCGACCCGTACCGCCATTTTTGGCATTGTTCCTTCTTTAACCTACAACTTTAAATTCTAAAACATGAAAACGACGATACAATTCATTCCAATAGTGATTTTAGTGGTACTTGCCTCCTGTACCGATGTGGTGGATGTGGAAGTACAAACGGGGCCCGAACGCTTGGTGGTGGAAGCTTCCATCGATTGGGAAAAAGGCACCAATGGACGGGTGCAGACCATTCGTTTACGAAAGTCCACACCCTTTTTTGACGAGGATACCATCCTTGATGTTACCGGTGCTTCGGTGACCGTCACCCATGATGCAAGTGGGACCAATTTTGTGTTTACGGACCAAAATGATGGTTCCTACCGAACCTCCAGTTTTCAACCGGTGATGGGGCAATCCTATTCCCTTCGCATAGCATACAATGGCGAAGTTTACACCGCCCAGGAAACCCTAACGCCCGTTACCGATATCACCAATGTCTTTCAGTCCCGCGAAGAAGGGTTTGAGACGGATATTTTGGAGGTCAATGTGGTTTTTACCGATCCAGATATTGAAGGGGATAACTATTTGTTCAAATTCCAACGACAGGGGGATCTGTTACCTGACTTGGAATATGCTGAAGATGAATTTGTAAACGGCAATGAAATTGAATGGTGGTATGAAATTGATGATGACGAAGATATTCCTCCTTTCCAAGCCGGAGATGTGGTCGATATTGAAATGTACGGCATTTCACGTGCGTATTATGACTACATCAAAATTTTGATCGATCAAATGGGAGGCATGGGCATCTTTGATACCACGCCGGTTGCGGTAAAGGGCAACGTTATCAATGCAACCAATCCTGAAAATTATGCCTTTGGGTATTTCCGCTTAACGGAAGTAGATCGAACGAGCTACACTTTTGTGGAGGATGGACAATAAGAAGTCATTCGAGTGATTTTGTGGACGGGACTTAGTAGAGGTCAGCAAAATTGCATCGATAAATATTGGGTGAACCACCTTGTTCTTGATGCACCTTTTTTGGAGAGGCACTCGAACTTGCGGTTGAATAATTAAACCACAGTGTCATTCGTATGCGGAACGGGGAAGAACCCACGGATATGGATTTCTCGTCACTCATAGAATCGTTCGCTCAAAATGATCATTAAAATGTACGTTTAGGTTGGTTTGATGTGTGAAGGTGTCGGGTTGCTAGCGCTCGGCACTTTTCCGTTTTTATGAATCATAGTTAAAATCGATGGAGTTCTTTCTTAGAAGAATACACGGAGAAATCCCATGGTACCCATTCCAACGAATGATTCCCATATTCCGAAAACAAATCAACATGAATCCCTTCTCGCTCGCTGGAAATAACAAAAGGATGAACCAAAAATGAAAGCGTTGAAATTATTGCCAAAACCCCAATTCAAGAATCTGAACAAGTCCCAAAGGTTGAACGAAACCTGAAACCGGATGGCACACCTTATCCTGATGAAGAGTTGGAAGAAATGAGTCATGAGGAGTCCATGATGGTGTTACAAAACCACCATGGGATACGGTCAAAACCATAGGCATTTTATTGTATGATGGATTCTTTACCATGGATGCCATGGGACCTTTGTCCGTACTCAACAGCATGTACCCCACCGAAAAGAGGTTAATTGGTCGGCATCCACAACCCCCTTTTGAAAACGGGCACCCTGATAAGGCCGATCGGGTGGTCAGCGCGATGATGGAAAAGATGCTGAATGAAGGACTGGCACGCTTTAAAGGAGCCGAATAAACGGAAAAGGCCTCCTTAAGCGGTAGTAGTTCGCTTTTGTTTTCCCCCGAAAAGGGTGTTATTATCGATTTAAGGTATAGACCAGCCCGAAATAGAGCAATCGCAATTGGTAGGGTACAAAACTGCGTTGCGAATAATCGGTATTGTAGATATCTTCACGTTGGTTGGCTCGATTTAAGATGTTATTGATGGAAGCGAACAGGACCAGTTCCCGCTTGTTCCAACTAAAATACTTGTTGAGGCTTAAATCCAGCCGGGTGTAATTGCCATAACGGGTGTTCAGGAAATCCGTACTGAAAATGGGCTCGTAGAATCCAGTATTGGCATCCAGGGTGCTATCGATGATGGGGGTGTAGCGTTGTCCTGGTCGCGCCAACCAGTTCAAGGAAAATGAAGGCCAATTCTTAGGGGTGTACGTCAATGATGATTTGATGAAATAATCGTAGTCCCGTAGTCCAGGAAAAGTGGCATCTCCAAAGCTGGTGGTTTGATTGATGAAAGAGTAGGCCACTGAGAACTGCAGCCGATCGGTGAATTGTCGTTGAAAGAAGAATTCGGCACCAATGGTCGATAGGTTATCCGAAAATAGGAATTGATTGGCTGTTTGCAGTCCTTTTTCCTCTTTGTAGTAGAAAGCGGCCGTTAGGCTCGTTCGTTCCGAGGTGTAGGTATAATCCAAGGCCACTTGTTGGCTGTTCAACAAACGGTACTGTTGGATAAAAAAGGAAGGGGTGGTATAATTATGATATTTTCCACCGCTCAGCAACAGGGAGTTTTCCCCGTTGATGTTATAACGGAATCCGAGTTGGTAACTCCAATAGTTGACTTGACCGTTGTTGGAAATATTGGTACGCCATCCTGCCGAAACCAAAAGATCATCCATGGCGTCCCAACTGGTATAGGAACCGATTTCCAATAGGGTGTTAGTGTCATCAAAATTGGAATTCACGCTGGGGGATTCGGGTGACTGGGCATAAAAGAATTCAGGGACTTCATTGTCAAAATCCGTGGAAAATTGGTCCCAGGAGAGGGTTGTTTGATGGGAGATGGACGAACCCAATTTGACTTTATGGTTAATAGAGGCAAAAAGTTGATTGGTATTTTGAATGGAATTGGTGTTGCCAAACAAAAAGTCTTGGGATTCCGAATTAAAGCCAAAGTTGAGATTGAAAAAACCAATTTCAGAAGCAAAGTTTAAGTTGTTGATGGTAAAACCACGGGTCTTGGTCGAATTGAAATCGCCTTGATAGGTAAACTGCTGCCGAAAACCCGAAAAATCCTCATCGATGAAGTAAGAGAAACTGTTTAGCGATAGTTTTTTGTTCAGCTCAAAACGGGTATTCAAACCAATATCGAAGGTGTTGAAGTTATTGAGGTCGGGAAGTTTTCCTTCCTGAATGCCCAGAAAAGCTTCCGAAAACTGGTAATTGCTGTACAACTGAAGAAAACTTCCCTCTTTTTTTAATCGCTTGGAAGCGAAAAACCCAGTACTGGCCAGCGAACTCGATAGTTTTAACTGATCGTTTTTTAGCACTTTGATGGTCTGTATTTCCACAAGGCCCGCACTGGTATTTCCATAGACGAGCGGGGGATTGCTGGCATAAACATATTGTTTGTCAATGAGTTCCGTGTTGAATAGGCTAAAAAAACCTTGATTGTTCAGTCTACTGGCCCGTACAGGATTGTAGATTGGAACATTATTAAAAATAACCCGTGATCGATCGGGATTACTGCCGCGTAAGGATGGATTGACCGTCTCGTCATCAATAGTGGATGCGGGTAGAATGGTTATGGCTTTCAGGGGGTCCCCTTGTGCGATGGGACTCATGTAGATATCCAGTTTTTCCAGTTTTTGAACAGAAAATTTATTGGAAATGGGGTCCGGTCCAAAGAGGATGACCTCATCCAAGGTCTGTGCGGAACGCACTAAAAGGAACACATGGATTCGGTCTTTTTGAAGACGACGCACTAGGGTTTCTAGGGTAGTATATCCAATATAGGAAACCACTAAGGTGTCGTTTTCAGAAATCACCCCCAATTCAAAAGAACCGTCAAAATCGGTAGTTGTCCCCTGTTCAGGATTGGATTTCAAAAAGACATTGGCGGCAAAGACGGGACCTTTGTCATCTTTGACCACACCTTTAATAAGGTTTTGCGCCTGCAATTGGAGACAAAGCAGTAAAGAAATGGGTAGGACCTTGTTCATTGGGCTTCAATACAAAAGTTCAATGGCCAACTTTCCTAAACCATAGTTGTTCGGAAATTGGGCAAGCCCTTCCTTGCAGTAGGTTTTGGCCTTGGTCTTATCATCGGATTTGAGATAATGGCGCACTAAAAGTTGGTAGGATTCCGCCTTGCCCCAAGAAGGGAGATAAGGGTTTTTATTGAGTTGTTCAGGGAGCGCAATGGCCTTTAAAAGTAAGGATTCCACTTCCTCCCCGCCACCGTATTGTTCGGGGGTGTAAAAATCACTGTTGCCGAGCACATAATAGGCCCTAATGTTTTTGGGTTCCATGGCCATGGACCGTTTCCCATTTTTCTGGATAGCGCTTGAAATGAACATCGCCTTAAACCCCTTAAACTGAATGCTGAAGCTTTGGGCCAAAGCCAGAAGGGCGTAGTCTTCTGAGTTTTTGTCATTCATATCCTCCATAAGGTCCACGGCCCTATCAATTTCTTCCTCCGCCTGTGTGGGGTCCCCTTGGGTCAAAAAACAAAAGGACAAATAGACAT
>JBCDBE010000128.1:0-8081 GCA_039184365.1 Bacteroidota bacterium
CAAAAATCTTTTTGGAAAAACCCCCGTAAAGTTTGCTAATTTAAGTGGTTAAATATGAAAGACTTGCCCAGATTTTTTTTGCTCTTTACGTTAGTACTATTTCTGCACGGTTGTACAGATTGTGATGATGAAAGGAGTAACCCGGAAAATGATCCTGGTATCGAATTGATTAACCAGGCACGTGCATTTATGTGTGGCTTTGAAGACTCTGAGGCAAATCGAGATTCAGCCAATAATATTACCAATTTAAGGATGATCATTCATGATTTAGAGACAAAAGTCACCTATATGCCCCCACAAAATACATGGCCTTTTCAGCCAAGCGGGGATTTTGATGTAAATTTATTTCGTGTCTTTGATTCCGATGTGGCCGCCGAGCTTCGCCAGAAAAAACAAGAGCTATGGGCGGCTATCAATAGTCGATACAATACCTTTGGCGTAAACTCCATACCGCCACAATTCTCGGATTTTTGTAGAAAAACTTCGGCACCAGGCCATATTATAGGGCGGAGTCAGCTTTCTTCCATGAAATATAATGTGGATTCACCTTCGTTGGGAAGTAATGCTTATGTGGGATATACCAATACCATCTTTGACTGGGTAGACACCTGGGAAAGACACAAAGAACCCTTGGAATCATTCTTAAGGAACATAAATTTATGGGAGCGTTTGCCAGTGGCATTGGGATCACAGAGTCCTGTTTTGGAAAGTTTCCTTTCCCACCAAAGGCCAATTTGGGAGCTTGCAAATCCACAGATGTTCAATGACCTTAAAAATATCATAATCCCAACGGTTGATGTGCTTGTGCTATACACCCCGGAAACTTTGACAACACTTGGTAGCAATCCTGAGGCGAGCATACAGCAAGTCATCAACCTACAAAATGAAATTTTTAGAAATAGCCGGGTTTTTGGTAGGGTCAGACTAGCGGGAACCATGGAAATCTTTGACCCCACCAATGATTTGGAAACACTGGGCACGACCTTATCCATACGAAATTGGATACGAAACAGCTTGGGTACCGATGTTTACCGTATCAAGGAAAATAGGGAAGACTTTAACGCCGACATCGTAAGTATATGGGTACAACTTAATGGAATGAACTCATTTGGCAGTGCCGCACAAGACGTATTATCACCAAATATTTGTAGTCAGAATCTTAGGGAAAGTGCACATGATAATTTCTTTAATGTCATCATAGCGGCTAAGGCCGCCAACAGATTTCACTTTGCTCATGAATTAGGCCACAATTTGGCACTTTCCCATGACGCTCAGGCCGGTCCTCCCAATGCACCGACCTACTCCACCGGACAAGGTTATATTTTAAGTGCATTAAGTCCAGACAAAAGAACGATAATGGCTTATGCCACGGGCTGTCAAGAATTTGCCCCTCCCAGTAGTGCAAAAAACTGGGATGATTGTGAGCGTATACCACATTACTCAAATCCAAATGTCAATTTTAGCGGATTCCCTACGGGCAACACAACCAATGCTAATGCCGCAGGCGTATTGAAAGAGAGCCTTCGTTTTGTATCGGACTATAATCAGGAACTTTAAGGTTGGTTTTCGTATTTTAAATTCCCAAGTTGGCCAATCGATAGTTTTAAAAGTGCGATAGCACTATGTAACTAAATTATCATATGGCCCATCGCAGGAAAAATAAGCACTCATTTTAGAAATAGGTGTTTTTATTCCTGAATTTCCCTCCGATCATCCAAAATAGAAATCGCATGGAGCCATGAATGGGTTGTACGGCATCCCAGTGTTCCTTGATAATTCCATCCTCAACTTTCCAGATATCCATAATATTGAGCCCTTTTTGAGGATTCCCCCGATCCTTTCTGTTATTCGTGGCATGTGAATGAACGGTTACAAAAGGGCCATCCACATAAAAATGCTTGACATCATAGGTATAGTCCGGATATTTTTTGGCGAAGCTTGATACTACTTGTAGTACTCCCTTCAATCCATCGACCATACTCTGGTTGTGCTGTTTATAGGGGTGACTGCCATATTTTCCTTAATGTACTCAAAGTTGTGGTCGTTCATCAGATGTTGTACAAAATCACATATAACCTCAGCATTTCCATACTCCTCTTCGGTCCATGTGGATTTTCTGAGCTTCTCCAGATTAACTTTTAAGGTTTCCATGTACTTAATTTCCAGGTTTATATTTCAGATAATTATTCACTTACAAAAAACAAGTTTTTAATGGAAAAAAGTATTTTAAGGTCCGATTGCCCCATAAATTATATGTTGGAATACCTAGGGGATAAGTGGACCTTATTGGTCATTCGTGATTTGGTGTTTGAAGGGAAAAAGTTTTACAAAGAGTTTTTGGCCTCTAAAGAAGGTATAGCGACCAATATTCTCTCCGATCGACTTAAAAGACTTGAAAATATAGGAATTGTCTCATCAAAAACGTATGAGAAACAAAAGACGCAAAAGGTCTACACCCTTACAGAGAAAGGTATTGACCTTATTCCAATCCTACTGGAAATCATACAATGGTCCACCAAACACAAGGTAGGACTAAATGTTGCACCGGAATTTTTGGAGAAACTTGAAAAAAACAAAACCAAAGTCATCGCAACTATCACCGCAAATGTGAAAAACTAAAAATTTCCCATCTTTGGTGGTGACCTAACATTACCCATATCCATATGAAACAAATCTTAAAAACCCCGGAGGATCGATTTAAAGATCTGGAAGGCTATGATTTCCAACCCAATTATTTGGACATCGAAGAAGGACTGCACATGCATTATGTGGATGAGGGAAAGAAAGACAGCCCGGTTGTTTTGTTGCTTCACGGGGAACCCAGTTGGTCCTACCTCTATCGTAAAATGATTCCGGGGCTAGCCGGCCAATTTCGGGTCATCGCTCCGGATTTGATTGGTTTCGGAAAATCAGATAAGCTAGTGGACAAAAAAGCCTATTCCTATCAAAAGCACCTAGATTGGCTATCTGCCTTTATTGAAAATCTGGACCTACAAAACATCCTCCTGTTTTGTCAGGATTGGGGTGGTTTGCTCGGTTTACGCATCATTACCGAAATGGAAGACCGTTTTTCCATGGTAGTAGCTTCCAATACGACCTTGCCTACGGGTAGGGTTCCCATGCCCGATAGCTTTATGAAGTGGCGCGACTACTCCCAATTTTCCCCTGGATTCAACATAGGAAAAGTGATTGATATGGGAACCAGCACACCTCTTTCCGAGAAGGGGTACGAAGCCTATAACGCCCCCTTTCCTTCCGAGGAATTCAAAGCAGGAGCGCGAATGTTCCCCACTCTGGTACCCATTGATGCCAAGGACCCGGAGGCCCAAAAGAACGTTCAGGCTTGGGACAAATTAAGGCAGTGGCAAAAACCTTTTTTGACTGTCTTTGGGAACGAGGATACCATCATGATAGGCGCTGAAAAACTATTTCAGAAGCTCGTTCCCGGTGCCCAAGGGCAAGACCATAAAATTTTGAATGCGGGACACTTTATTCAAGAAGAAAAAGGAGCGGAATTGGCGGATTTAATTATTGAATTCTACCAAAAGAATAGCGCCGGCAACTAGGTTGCTATAGGAACCTTTCTTCAAGGCTTTAATTGTTCTTCGCAATTCTTGAGAACGGAGCGTATCATTCTGAAATACCACAATGGAATTCCAAAAAAAAACGTATTGTGCTGAGGGACACGTCCATATTGGCTATTTATTCCTATATTTTTCCTGATGTTTCAAAAATTGAACATAGCAGTCCTTTGTGTTTTCATAATGGGCTTTGGTTTCCCTAGTTACGCACAACAGTATGGATACATTCAGTACAACTCCAACTCGGGCGCCCCTTTTGACCAAGTGTCCACCGTGCTAAAGGATGAAGTTGGTTTTGTATGGATTGGTAGTCAAAACGGCTTGTACCGCTTTGATGGCACCCATTTTGATATGTATAGCCAACATACCCAGAGTCAACATATTCATCAGCTGCGTCAACAGGGCGATACGCTGCTTTTTATCAATGATATGGGCATGTACCACATCAATGATTTGCTTTTGCAACCCAAGGTAAGCCCAATCCTTGAAGGTACTATTGATGAAACAGATGATCTGCCCTTTTACCCCAACGGTTTTACAGTGGGTACCGATCAAAGTATGTGGTTTTCACAATCCAATCATAGCATTGGACGGTTATACCAAGGACAATTCAGTACCCATCGATTTTCAAAAACGGAGAACGCGCAACAACTTGCGATATCCCAGGACACCAACGGGGGAATTTGGGCGCTTAGCCCATTGGAGGGTTTATTTCGCTTCAACCCGACTACGGATTCCTTTGAGAAAAAGTTGGCCCTAGAAGGAGGCACTGCACTATTGATCCACAATAACTATCTGTTGCTGGGAAATGATGCCATCGGCATATACCGTATTAATGGAGGTGCACCTAGGCTCATTAGAACAATAGAACTGGAAGATGACCAGGTTTCCGCCATCAGCATCAATAAAAATGACGAATACCTAGTGGGGACCCAAAAAGGGAAGTTGTTCAAAGTCTCCGATGTCCATAGTCCTCCACAAACCATCTATGGGGCCAACGAGGCCCACCGCGTGGAAGAATTGGATTTTGGACCTATACATGAAATTTATGTAGACCAGGATAAAAAAAGTACTGCTGATGCGCTTTGGATTTGTTCGGAAACCGGCTTATGGCTATTACAGCAACGTTTTTTCAAAACCGTGAAGGACCTACCCATGGACAATCCCATCGCTGTGGCCATGGGAAGTGAGGGAAAAGCCTATGTTCCCATCAATTATTTGTATGAAATTTTGCCCCAGAAGGATGAATTCATTGCAAGGCCCATTTACGACAATCTACAAGTCAATGCAGCGACGGAAGATGCTGCGGGATACCAATGGGTAACAACAAGCACCCCCAAAGTAGAACTATTGAAATATGCCAATAACAACATCGTTAAGCGATATGATTTTCATGACCGTGGAGAAGCCATTTTCAATCTTTACCTCGATAGTAAGGAAAATCTTTGGTTTTGCCAGGCTCCCGTGAACCAACCCATTATCGGATTGGCACAAATCAATGCGCAGGGGGAAATCAAGTACTATGATGAAACCAAAGGATTTGCCAGCAGAATCCTAGCCATTAAGGAAAGTACTCGAGGGGAACTCTATGCCGCAGGGATAGGGGAACAAAGTTATTTGTACCGATATGACCCCATGTTGGATCGCTTTGAAAATCTTAGTCCTAAACTGCCTTTTACCGCCCTCCTAAATTTTGAAGCGCACGATCTTACCATTGACGATCGCGGGATAGTGTGGTTGGCCACTACGGATGGTTTGCTTCGTTACGATGGTGAAAAAATCACCTTGATACAAGATGATATTTTGGGTCAAGAAGAGGTAAGGGGGGTCACCCATTTTCCCAATAATAGTATTTGGATCGCTACGGCGACCAAAGGCCTTGTTTTTCATCAACAGAACACGTCCACGGCCTTAGGGGAGATGGAGGGCCTACCTGCAGTGATCAGTGCGTACCGATGTATCACCACAGATGCCAAGGGACGCCTTTGGGCCGGCACGGCCGAAGGTCTGGTCTACTCCCGTGTGCCAGCAGCGACCTTGCCTTATTCCAAAACCCCGCGGCTTCGAAAGGTGATGATCAATGACCAAGAATTCACTGCGGAATTAAAAGAAGGGCTGCTTGTAAAACAGGGGGAAGCACTCCATTTGGAATTCACCAATCTGTCCTTCCCCGCAAAAAATGTGCAGTACGAATATCGGCTATTGCACAAGGAAGATCGAGAGGTGTTGTTGGAAGAACAGCTATGGCAATCGAATGCGATTGGAAATACCCTCCTTTTCAGCGAAATGGAACGGGGTACGTATCAATTGGAAGTCCGGGCAAGACAATCCGGGGGCTACCAATGGAGCGTCCCTTTACAACTGGATTTAAATGTATTCCTACCCTGGTATTCGAGAAAGGGATTTCGCTACACCTTGTTTGCCGCCTTGCTCCTGTTTATAGGTTACTTTTTTCGCTTTTATGTAAAACGACGTTTCCTCAGATTGCAAGGTGTCCTCAACTACTCCAATGAAAAATTGGCCAAAAAGGAAGAACAGCTCTATCAAAAGATTCAGGAATTTGAAGAACAACGCACGGAATTGGACAATGCCAACTTGAATATCCGCACCCTGGAGTTGTTCATCAAGGAAATTCCAAAAAAGGCCTCATGGAATGACATTATTACGGCTATGGGCAAAGCGGTGAACCAATCTTCGGAAATCAATGCGTTTGAAATTGCCTTTAAGGAAAAAAATGAAATTGTGCATCGAGGCTATTCCTCCATGGAACGAAGTGGCTACACCTTTAGAAGCAAACCCTTTAGCGCGAAATCCAGTCTTACTTGTTGGGCCATGGCCAATGAAAAGGAAGTATTGATCAATGATTTCAAAACGGAGCATACCCAGTACATCGAGGAAAAAGAGGCCTACCATTTTGAGTCCCTGCTCTTTATTCCCTTTACTTTGGAGAACGGGCAACCCGTGGTACTCTGTGCCTACAGCACACAAAAAAATCAATTTGACCACAATGATCTGGTGATGTTTAGGATCCTGGCGCAATTCATTCACTTTTCCATTCACCAAGAGATAACGAAAAAAGTATGAAAGGCATGTGGTTAAAATTCGTCCCCCTGCTATTGGTTTTAGGGAAGGCCCCATCGGCATTGTCCCAAAACGACACCCTTACCGTGGGGATTTATGCGAACCCCCCTTTCGTCATAAAAACGGCTAACAACACCTTTGAGGGGCTGAGCATTGAATTATGGGAACATATTGCAAAATCCCAGAATTTGACCTTTCGCTATGAACTGCAATCCGATTTTATCGGTGTTTTGAAAAAATTGGAATACCGGGAAATTGACCTGACCATTAATCCTATGGATGTCAATCCGATGCGGGTCAAGAAATTTGACATGACACAACCCTATTTTGTTTCCAGCATTGGGGCAGCCATTCCGCATTTAAATCGCTCGCCCTTGGCCCTTTTTATCAGCAATATTTTCTCACTGGCTTTTTTAAGGATCATCCTATTTCTTATTCTTGTCATTTTCGTTTTCGGGTTTTTGCTATGGCTGGTGGAAAGGCGGCACAATAAATTTCAATTTCGCCCGGGGCTACTGGGCCTTTTTGACGGGTTATGGTGGTCCGCGGTCACCATGACCACGGTAGGGTACGGGGATAAGGCCCCAAAATCCAATCTGGGCAAAGCCGTGGCCATTATCTGGATGTTTACCGCAGTCATCATCATTTCCAGTTTTACCGCAGGTATTGCCTCCACCTTGACCATAACGGGCCTTCAGACGGATATTGAAAATGCGGAGGATATTCGATTGGTGGAAAACATTGCCGCTGTGGGGGCTTCCAATGGGGAGGCCTATTTGTTGGAAGAAAATATCCCAATCACCCAGACCTATGCCTCCCCTGTTCTGGCGCTCAGGGCATTGGCCAAAAAAGAAAACGAACTGCTGCTCTATGACCATACCACGCTGCAATACTATATGAATCGACTTTCGCTGGGGGAAAAAGTAAAACTGCTCCCCATTACCTTAAAGGAAAACTACCAGAGTTTTATGTTCCCTAAGGACCACCCCGCTTTTGATGGGATCAATGTGGGACTGATCCAAGAGATCCAAAGGGAAAGCTGGTTGGCCCTACAACAAAAGTATGATGTAACCGGACAATAGGCTTGGAGTATACCATCCTGCTTTTTTGCCTGGCCACTTTCCAGAAATCTTGAAAAATTAAAGGAAAACCCTAAAAAATAGGGGGTTTTTAGCTATTGCAATTCTGTAGCTCTTGTGGTATCTTGGGATTTGATTATCTCCCCCTAAACATGGTGTACGCATAAAAGAGCTATAGATCATATGATCTATATTCCTACGTTGTGTGTAAGTTAAAGCGATAGTTATCCTAAAAAATGAATCAGACAATCATAGTTCAAGGGTCACCTAGAATTGAAATTGTATTTTACCATAACGAATTTGAAATTAAAGGCGAACAAAATTCTATAATTGGCAAAAC
>JBCDBE010000129.1:0-7995 GCA_039184365.1 Bacteroidota bacterium
CCAATGCAAAAAATATCATAATTAAGCAAGTCTTGAACATTGCAGAAAATAGGGTGAGGTTGATGGCGGACCCTGTAAGCTTATAAATCTGGGCCAAAAGGGTAATGCCTATACATATAAGGGATAAAAATGCTAGTGAAACCAGTCTTCTTCGCAAAAATGAGTGCCAAAGCACCCAACCCAAAAAGATTAATGTAAGTACCGAATAATACACATCCAGCTCATTGATAATACCCTCTTTTCCCAGGATGATTTTGTTTAGTGTGGGGAGAAACGAAAACAAAAAGGGAAGCCCAACAATCAACTTCCAATATTTTGATGTAATCAATGGTTCCAAGATTTTAGGCAGATATCTAAACCAGGGCAGGGCCAAAAGGATAAAAAGGCTATTACATAAAGATAGTATGCTTCGAGATCCATCCAAATAAATACTATTGATTTCTGGGTTTTTTGCAAAGTAAACTTCAGCGAGTCCGGAAATACTCCAACAGAAGATGGACAAGGCCAACCATACCTGCCCAAAATCGTTTTGCCTTTTACCTATGTGCCACCAAATGGACAATAATGCAATAAAAGCAAATAAACAGGTCGCAAACTGCCACCATCCGTAAAACAAAAAGGTCTCGGAGGTACTAAATAAATTGTATATCGTAGTAATGAACACCAAATAACACTCTTTCCAAATATAAAGAATCCAGCGTTCCTTTAGGAGGTGAGAACGGTCAAGGTTTATCGGGCTTTTTTTGAAACGGAATTCCGCTCATCTTGAATCAACCGCCGTAAATGAGCTAATAGCCACGATTTTAGTCCCTCATCTTTTTTGGCCCAACGGCCCAAAGTTTCCATGGTCTGGCACAGAACAATCCAATCATCATGATGGGCTAGGTTTTCTTTCATGATTTGCAGGGCTCGTTCTTTTTGGTCAGGTGTCATATCCTTTTCCAACTGCAAAAAAAGTTGGGACAAGGTCCACTGTGTCGATGCTTGGTCAATCTTCGAAATTTCATTTAAGAATCGGTCAATATAAGGCAATAGCAGTGACTTTTCGACTTTAGAAATCCGCTTCATGGCATTGGAAACCCGTAACCGCACCACTTCGTCATCCGATAAATAGCAATGGAACAACTCATCAAAAAGCGAATGGTCAGTCAAAACCTCGTCCACTACCTCAATGGTATTGCCCAAGGAATTGGGATGCCCCCCCATCAATCGGTGTTCAAAATTGTTCATGATGTTTCTTTGTCATTCTAAATGCAGCAAAGCAAAATAAAGAATCCATCTAAAGATTCTTGACTACCTTCCATTTTGTTAAGAGTGACATAAATCAACCCTTTAACTGGATAATTGCCTCCCTAACCGAACCATATTTTTTCAATGCCTTCTCCGCCTCTTGGTATTCCAGGCCCAAAGCTTCCACCAAGTAACGGGTTCCCCTGTCCACCAACTTGTTGTTACTCAATTGCATATCCACCATTTTGTTCCCTTTTACCCTGCCAATTCTAATCATTAGGGCCGTAGAAATCATGTTGAGCGCCAACTTTTGACTTGTACCACTTTTCATTCGGGTACTTCCGGTGACAAATTCGGGCCCTACCTCAATTTCAATTGGAATATCTACTGCTAAGGCCAAAGGCGAACCTGGGTTATTGGTAATACCTGCCGTCAAAATTCCATTGGCCTGGGCATCCTTTACCCCACCTAGAACATAAGGCGTAGTGCCTGATGCAGCAATACCCACCACCACATCGTTGGTATTGATTTGAAATTCCTGTAAATCTTTCCAAGCCTGTATGGTATTGTCTTCGGCAAACTCAACGGCTTTTCGTATGGCACCATCCCCACCAGCTATCAAACCTATGACCCTATCATGGGACATACCGAAGGTGGGAGGAATTTCTGAAGCATCCAAAATGCCCAATCGCCCGCTGGTCCCTGCACCGATATAAAAAAGGCGACCTCCTTTATCAAAACGTTCCACCATGGCTTCAACCAGTTCCTCTATTCTTGGAATTATCCGGGTAAGTGCATGAGCCACCTTTTTATCCTCTTCGTTCATTTTTTGCAAAAGCTCAAGTGTGGTCAACTCATCCAGGCGGTCATGTACAGAAGGTTGCTCGGTTATTTTTGTGTAGCCCATGGGTTATAAAAGACGTATATTTTGGTTCTTAAAAGCAATCAAATGATTATTGGAAGGGTCCAATTCGGTAATCATGGTATCAATGGTATTGATACCACAGGTTTTATAGCGATGCTGAGAGTTTAATTTCTCCGAAATACACAGTAAAATTGTTTTCTTTGAAGCGGCTATGACCGCTTTCTTGGTTTGCACGATATCCCAATCAAACTCGGTAAGACCATAATCCGCATCTACATAACCTGTTCCTATAAAACTGTGGTCCACCCTTATTTCCGATAACTTATGAATGGTATCCGGCCCAATGGAAATTTGGGAATCCTTAGAAAGCACCCCTCCGATAAATATGGTTTTCACATAAGGTTTGTTGAGCATTTCCATAGCAACGGGCAAGCTTAACGTAAAACAGGTAACACTCCGTTCTGGAGGTATCAAACGTGCCAATTCAAGACAGGTAGTACCCCCATCAATCAAAATAACGCTATTATCGCCAATTAAATCGAGTGCTTTACGGGCTATTTCCGTTTTTTGCCCTAATGCGTACACATTGTTTCGTGCTGGACTATAGTTTGCAAAACCCAATGAAACGGCCCCACCGTGAACTTTACGCAACCGATTATCTGCATCCAGTTCCTTGACGTCCCTCCTAACCGTGTCTATGGAGACATCCAATTTTTCCGCCAAATCCGTGAGTAGAACACGGTTGTGCAGTTCCACTTCGTTCAATATCGTTTGCTGTCGCTCTTGTTTTAACATTTTTCAGAATGGATTACAAAGATACCGATTTCATTTTATTGCCGTTTTATTCCGTTTTTTGTTATCAAAATGTTATTAATTGCATAAAACAGCAAAATAAGAAGCATAAAAAAGCAAAAATATGTATTTTTGCATCGGAATTGAATCAAGCAGTTTTTAAAATTATCCTTAATTTAATGCCCATGCAGACCATTACAATACCACAAAAAAGCTTTGACATCTCTTATAAACCTGTAGGTCAGTTCGAAGAGACCCGTTTTGAAAAAATCCACAATGTCATTTTCGAAAGCTCTATCCAGGCCTCAATTATTGTCGCTCAAGAAATTGCCCGACTCATTAGACAAAAGCAGCAACGGGGATTGCCCTGTGTTTTAGGATTGGCAACGGGCTCATCCCCTATTCGGGTTTATGAAGAACTTGTGAGAATGCACAAAGAGGAGGGGTTAAGTTTTTCGAATGTGATTACCTTTAATCTTGATGAGTACCTGCCCATGGAAAAGGATAACCGACAGAGCTATTGGTACTTTATGCATGAGCATTTATTCAACCATGTGGATATTGCCCCTGAAAATATCAATATCCCAGATGGAGCATTGACAGGTGACGATATCATCCCCTACTGCCTGAAGTATGAGCAGAAAATAAAGGATGCTGGAGGACTTGATTTTCAATTGTTGGGTATTGGCAGGACAGGCCATATCGGGTTCAATGAACCCGGCTCGCATTATAACTCGGGAACCCGTGTAATCACATTGGACCATATTACCAGAGTAGATGCTGCACCAGCATTCCTCGGTATCGATAACGTACCCAGAAGGGCAATAACCATGGGCATTTCCACCGTTCAAAATGCCAGAAGGATTGTGCTTCTGGGATGGGGGCAAAACAAAGCCGATATCATTAAAAAAACGGTCGAAGGGGAAATTTCATCAGAGGTTCCAGCCACTTATCTACAGAGACACCACAATTGCACCTTTGTTTTGGATACTGGTGCCGGAAGTAAACTGACCCGTAACAAAACCCCTTGGTTGGTTGATGAGTCGTGCCAATGGACCGAAACCCTTATTGCAAAGGCTGTGTTATGGCTCAGTATCACCTTGAACAAGTCCATTTTGAGCCTAACAGATAAAGATTATAACGATAATGGAATGTCCGGCTTGTTGGCACAACAAGATTCATATGACCTCAACATTAAAATGTTCAACCGACTGCAGCATACAATAACAGGATGGCCCGGAGGCAAACCCAATGCTGATGATACCAAAAGACCTGAAAGAGCAGAACCGGAAAAGAAAAGGGTCATTATTTTTAGTCCGCACCCTGATGATGATGTGATTTCCATGGGCGGTACGTTTGACAGGCTGATCAGTCAAGATCATCAAGTGCATGTTGCTTATCAGACGTCAGGAAATATTGCGGTTACAGATGCGGAAGCCTTAAAGTTTGCAGAGGTTTTAAATACCGTTAATCCCTCTGAAAAGGCAAGCACATTGATCAATGCGATCACAACTAAAAAGGAAAGTACAATTGATACCATTGAGATTCGAAAACTAAAAGGAAGTATCCGCCGAGGAGAGTCCTATGCAGCCACTCGATATTTGGGGCTGCCGGATGAAAATGTCCACTTTCTGGACCTTCCCTTTTATGAAACGGGCAGGGTGAAAAAGAATAATCTTACCCAAGATGATATTGACCACATGGTAAGCATTATTAAAGACGTAAAACCGCACCAAATTTATGCAGCCGGGGACCTTGCCGATCCCCATGGCACCCATAGCGTCTGTTTGAAGGCCGTTTTTGAAGCCCTCGAGATATTAAAGTCCGAAAAGTATATGGAAGATTGCTGGGTTTGGTTATATCGTGGTGCGTGGCATGAATGGGACATTCATGAAATAGAAATGGCCGTCCCTATGAGTCCGGCCCAGGTCATTAAAAAACGAAATGCCATTTTTTGCCATCAATCCCAAAAGGATGGGGTGATGTTTCAAGGGGATGATACCCGAGAATTTTGGATGAGGGCACAAGAACGTAACAAAAACACCGCCGAAAAATACCGTAAATTAGGTTTGGCGGAATATGCTGCTATAGAAGGATTTGTACGTTATCATTTTTAATTCCCCTAATGA
Source organism: Bacteroidota bacterium (assembly GCA_039184365.1). Taxonomy (GTDB): domain Bacteria; phylum Bacteroidota; class Bacteroidia; order Flavobacteriales; family Flavobacteriaceae; genus Croceivirga. The sequence continues at coordinate 5,017 of JBCDBE010000129.1, forward strand.
AAATAGCAGTAGCGCAATTTGAACCCAAGGATGGGGATAAAATCTACAATTTATCCATAATTAAAACCCTGGCTGAACGTGCCAAACAAAATGGAGCTGATGTCGTTAGTTTTCATGAAATGAGCATAACAGCCTATACCTATACCAAAAATCTTGACAAAACAGCACTTGCCGAACTATCCGAAATCGTTCCCAATGGAAAAAGTACCAAGGCCTTGATGCAGATTTCTGCTGAATTGGATATTGCAATTTTGGCCGGACTTGTAGAAAAAGAGCAAGGGAAAATCTATAACACCTACTTGTGTGTCCATGGCAACAAAGTAATTGCCAAATACCGTAAGTTGCATCCTTTTATCAACAAGTTCATGTCCCCTGGTAATGAGTATATGGTTTTTGATCTTTTAGGCTGGAAATGCGGCATCCTCATTTGTTACGACAACAATGTAACAGAAAATGTTAGGGCAACCACGCTACTTGGAGCGGAGATTATATTTGCTCCCCATGTCACTGGTTGTACACCATCGGCAATGCCTGGAAGAGGCTACGTCGATGACCAACTTTGGCAGAACAGGGAAAATGATCCCGTTTCATTACGATTGGAGTTTGACGGTCCCAAAGGACGTGGATGGTTAATGCGATGGCTTCCAGCTCGATCCTATGACAATGGGATCTATTATGTGTTTGCCAATCCTATTGGGTACGATGGGCAACATCTTAAAAACGGAAACTCAATGATCATTGACCCCTATGGGGAAATTCTTTCTGAGTGTCGTTCTTTTGAAAATGCTATTGCCACAGCAACACTAACAAAAGACAAATTGAAACTTGCAGGAGGTTATCGCTATAAAAATGCAAGGCGGCCAGAGTTGTACAAAGAAATCCTAGGAAAGGAACATGAAGCCCAAACAAAGCCCATTTGGATGCATAGGCCCCCTAAACATTCTTAACCCTAGACCAAAACGACCTAACATTTATCCCAGGACTCCAAATTTTGAAAGCTAAAAAACGCATCTGGATTTTAATTTTGGCTTTCACCTCATGTACGGGGCCAAAACATCTCCCAAATGAATTTAGGGGTGTTTGGATAGCCTCTGTGGTCAATATCGACTGGCCCAAAAGTGGTGATGACACGGTAGACAAACAAAAAGCCGACTTCATAAGACTTCTTGATTTCTATGAGGAGTTGAACTTCAATACGTTGATCGTTCAAGTACGGACCGCAGGTGATGCTTTTTACCCTTCCCAATTTGCGCCATGGTCACGATTTTTGACGGGAACGGAGGGAGAATCGAAAACAGGGTTTGAAAACCCGTTACAATGGATGATTGACCAAACCCATCTGCGAGGCATGCAATTTCATGCATGGCTGAACCCCTACCGAGCCACTTTTGATTTGGACACTACCCTACTTGTACGGACCCATGACTTTTACCAACATCGCAACTGGATGCTCAAATATGGTAAAAAGTATTATTACAATCCAGGTATTCCAGAGGTTTGGAGACATTTGACAAAGGTGGTTCAAGAGGTGGTAGTGAATTATGATATCGATGGCATCCACTTTGACGATTATTTCTATCCCTATAAAGTTTCAGGGGAAACATTTACAGATTCCCTGACCTATGCCCAATTTGGTTTACCGAACCAAACCCTTGGTGATTGGCGGCGCAGTAATGTGGATTCCTTGATTAAAAATGCACATCAAACGATAAAAGCCAACAAACCCTGGATACAGTTCGGTATCAGTCCCTTTGGGGTCTGGAAGAACCAATCCACGGACCCTTTGGGGTCGGATACCAAAGCCGGACAAACTACTTACGAAGATTTATATGCGGATCCCTTGATTTGGATGAAAGAAGGCTGGTTGGATTATATCGTCCCACAGGCCTATTGGAGCATGGATTATCCGGCAGCTTCCCATAGAAAAATTACGGAGTGGTGGGTCAACAACAGCATGAACACAAAACTTTACATTGGCAATGGGGCCTATAAAGTGCGGAACAATGCGGACAAAGCCTGGGACAAAAAGCGAGAGCTCCTACAACAGTTGAAATTGGCCCGTTCCATTCCAAGAGTTAAGGGCAATGTCTTTTTCAGCGCAAAATCCTTACTACAACATCCTGATATTTCAAAAAAAATAAAACGCAAGTTTTATGCGCTGCCCACCGACTTCCCGTTAAGCAAACAAAATACCGGGCGCAGTATTCCTGAACCCGTTATGGTTAGCAACGAAATGGCTTCGGACCAACAAAAAATATGCATCTCCCATTACGATTCCGTTCCCCGATTTTTATCGGTCTACAAAAGCAATGGTAACAATCAGCGCCTTCCTAAATTGCTAAAAAAAGTCTACCTTCCCGCCAACGAGTCCCTGCACTGTTTTGAATTGAAGAACCCTTCAAGGAAAGTGGAACTTTTGGTTAAAGATGCCTTTGGAAATGAAAGTCAACCTATCCCTTCAACAAACTGAACATGACAGCTATCAAAAAAGATAAGTGGGCCTGGGCCTGGGTGCCCATTTTATATTTCACGCAAGGGCTGCCCTATGTTATTGTCGTCACCGTTTCAGTCATTATGTACAAAAAATTGGGCATCAGCAATGCTGATATTGGATTGTATACCAGCTGGTTATATTTGCCTTGGGTCCTAAAACCACTTTGGAGTCCTTTTGTAGACCTAAAAAGCACGAAACGCAAGTGGTTTCTTTGGATGCAATTGCTAATTGCCTTGGCCCTATTAGGCGTAGGGCTGAGCCTTCCAACCAATATCTTTTTTACCACTACACTTGCCTGTTTCTGGATGGCGGCCTTTGCATCTGCCACCAATGATATCGCTTCTGATGGATACTATATGATCGGCCTGTCTGAGAAAAAGCAATCCTTTTTTGTGGGAATCCGAAGTACCTTTTATCGACTGGCCATGGTGACAGGTGAAGGACTCATCGTGATACTCGCCGGTTTTTTGGAAAACCACTACGGC
>JBCDBE010000130.1:0-7910 GCA_039184365.1 Bacteroidota bacterium
AAAAAAAGTACGAAAGCCGCTCTAAGAAAAGTTAATCTCTTTTGGAGAAAGTTAAAATCCCCTAAGTAATACAGAATCTGTTCTGTTAGATTGTAGACCAAAACTATGTATTGTTCTTTAATATTTGAGGAGTGCAAAGATTAGAAAATTAGAAGTTTAGCCCAAAAGATTAAGGATTAAGAACAAAACAATGGGGTTGAATGACCTTTCCCGTTTTTAATTACTCCCCTACCGAAGCCGAAACCGTTTCAACCGCTGGGTCTATTTTTTTTATCATCCCTTGCAAGGCTTTTCCTGGGCCAACCTCGATAAACATATTGGCACCATCTTTGATCATGCTCTCAACACTTTGTGTCCATTTAACCGGGGCGGTCAGTTGTGCGATTAAATTCCCCTTTATTTCCTTGGACCCGGTAATACCGATTGTGGTCACATTTTGGTATACGGGACAGTTGGGTTCGTTGAAGTGAGTGCTATCGATTGCTGCAGCCAATTCCTCTCGAGCGGGCTCCATCAAAGGAGAATGAAAGGCACCACCAACCGGTAGTACCAATGCCCTTCTTGCACCAGCGTCCTTTAATTTTTCACAGGCCTTTTCTATGGCTTCCACTTCCCCAGAAATTACCAACTGACCTGGACAGTTGTAGTTGGCAGGAACGACAATCCCGTCGGTTTCGGTGCAAATCCTTTCAACCACTACATCATCCAATCCCAGGACAGCTGCCATGGTACTGGGCTGCAGTTCACAGGCCTTTTGCATGGCGAGAGCACGTTGGGAAACCAATTTTAGTCCATCCTCAAAACTTAAGGCGCCATTGGCCACAAGTGCAGAAAATTCTCCTAAGGAATGTCCGGCTACCATGTCAGGTTTGAATTTGCCCCCTAAAACCTTGCTTAAAATCACGGAATGGAGAAATATAGCCGGCTGGGTCACCTTGGTTTGTTTTAAATCTGCTGCTGTTCCTTCGAACATAACATCCGTTATGGAAAAACCGAGGATTTCATTGGCATTTTCAAATAGTTCTTGAGCCAAAGAATGGTTTTCATACAAGTCCAAGCCCATACCAACAAACTGAGCCCCTTGTCCGGGAAAAATATATGCATTCATCTACTCTAGGTTTTAAACAAAAATAGCTATTTATTTAAACCAACTGCTGTACTTGACATAGTTGTTGGCGATTCGGTCTATTTCACCGGAACTCAGTTCAGGGCTGACATCCTTCAACTTCTTTGCGGGCATACCGGCATAAATGGTACCTGATGGGACATGGGTACCTTGGGTGACCACCGCACCTGCAGCAATAATGGAATTGCTTTCCACTACACAGTCGTCCATTACAATGGCGCCCATGCCAATGAGGACATTATCCTGAATGGTGCAACCATGCACAATGGCATTATGCCCAATGGACACATTGTTGCCCACTGTTGTCGGGGATTTTTGGTAGGTACAATGTATCACGGCACCGTCTTGCACATTCACCTTGTTGCCCATTTTAATAAAATGTACATCACCCCGAATAACAGCATTGAACCAAATACTGCATTGGTCGCCCATACTCACTTCCCCAATAATGGTGGCATTCTCGGCAATAAAACAGTCCTTGCCAAATATTGGCGTTTTCCCATTTACAGGATGTATAATCATTTTTAGCGGTTTTTATGAACGACCAAGCTACTGAAAATGTGAAAGTAAATTGGCTTTTTTCGTAGCCGAAACGGAAAGTTCCTTTCCAATGGACAACAAGACGCTTCCTCCCTTCCCCTTTTTATACTTTACAATTTCATTGAGGTTGACCAAATAGGATTTATGGATACGCACAAACGCGAATTCTGAAAGGATCTCTTCAAAATACTTCAGCGTTTTGCTGACCACTATTCTTTTGTCCTTGAGATAAATTTCCGTATAGTTATCATCGGCCTTGCAGTAATAAATATCGGAAACTTCCAAAACCTGAAATCCATCTTGCTGTGGAATGGTAATCTTGCCTTTGGCTGTTGAAAAATTGGATGTTAACACCTTCCCTTCCAAGGCATTTTCCTTTTTCTTGATACCTTCAACATGTTCCACTCCTTTGATGAGTTCATCAATATTTATCGGTTTCATAAGATAATAGGCGGCTTGGCTGTTCAGGGCATCCATGGCGTAGTGGTTATACGCGGTAACAAAAATGGTCTCAAAGGTTCTATTTGGTACCTGCTCCAATAAATCAAAGGCATTCCCAAAGGGCATTTCAACGTCCAGAAAAATGAGGTCCAAGTCGTGTTTCTTAATCAATTCAAGGCCCTCTTTTATGGTGGCGGCCTCACCTTGAAGTATTACATTGGGGCAATATTTTTCCAAATAATTTCTTAGTATTTCCCGACTGTTGGCTTCGTCTTCAACCAATATTGCATTTAGTTTCATGTGTTCAAAATTTTTAACTAGCTGAAAAAAAATTATTTAAAAATTTAAGAACTCATGCGACCACTCGTTGCACTCGTTCTCACATGAATTTATTTTAATCAATAGCAGTATATGCAGTTTTTGATTAAAAAAATTCGTGTTCGTTTCATTAGTCTTTTTTAAGTTTAACCACCACTTTTGTTCCTCTTGAATTGGGTGTCAAATCAGAAATGGAAACATCTACCTTATTCCGGTACATCTCATTTAAAATACCGATACGCTTTTTAATGTTTCCCATTCCCTTGGATTTCTGCTTTTTTTGGTTTTGGGTTTTTAATTCTGCCGATTTTCTCCTTCCAATACCATCGTCCATAATGGTAATGACCATCAAACCTTCACTGGGCTGGTTCACATCAATTTTTAATAGCCCTTTTTCTTCCTTGTATCGCAAACCATGCCAAATGGCATTTTCCACATAGGGTTGAATAAGCATGGGAGGAATTTTAAACTCCTCAATCCTTACGTTATCGTCAATTTCAATGGTATAATCAAATTTTTCGGTAAATCGGGAATGCTCCAACTTCACATACAATTTTAAGAGTTCCAATTCCTTCGAAAAGGGAATAAAGTCTTCCTCCGAATTCTCGAGGACGGTACGCATTAATATGGAGAATTCACTTAAAAAGCGATTGGCACTTCGTTCATCATTTTTAGCGATATAGTTATTTACGGAATTTAAAGCGTTGAAAATAAAATGAGGGTTCATTTGCGAACGAAGGGACTTTAGGGCCAAAAGATTATTGGTCAATTTTTGCTGTTTATTGGTTCTATAAAAGAAAAAGGCGGTGAGCGCCAACAATGCCATCCCAAAAATCAAGGAATAGATCAGCCACTTTTGCCACTTGGTCCTTGCTTCAAATAGTTGTTGTTCTGTCACTGCGAGGCTGTATTTGCTCTGCGAAAGCTCGCGTTCCTGCTCCAAACTGGAAATTCGATTCTGCTTGGTGGCAATCTCCCGATTTAATCGCGCCAGTCTACCTATCTCCTGTTCTTTTCGGACATATAATGTATCTACCAAGGTGACATATGCTTGATAGGTCTTGTACGCTTTGGAGAAATCACCCTTGTACTCATACACCTCCGATAGTTTTCTGGTCGCCTCCTTTTGAATCAACAAATCATCGTCGCTATCCGCTTCAACAATACTCTTTTGTAGATAGGGAATGGCTTCATTCAATTTATTTTGGGCCGCATAGGCCCGTCCTATTTTGTAGTTGATGCGCTGTGAAGTAATGGTGTCCCCACCTACGATTCCTTCCTTTTGCGTAATTACCTTGTCTTCGAGTTCCCGTAATTGGCTAAGGCTATTCTTCCGCTGTTTTATCTCGTCAGCGTATCTATTGGACCTATTGTAAAAGTCGGCTACCTTTTCACTCTCTTGTATCGCTCTTTTTGGGCTTTCTTTTTTTGAAAGTTCCAGTGAGTTATCAAAATACCCTTCTGCTTCGATACTCCTATCGGCCAAAGCATAGGTTTCTGCAATTTTTGAGGTAAGGTCGGTTATCTTGGGAGCAACTTGGTTCTTTTTGGCAACTCGCAATCCTTCCCCATAATACTCCAGTGCCAGTGTGGACTGCTTCATTTCCTTTTTTACATCACCTAAAAGTTCATAGAGCCGTATTCGCTGAGAGGGAACCATCCGTTTTTGATCTTGAAGTTCTTTTAACACCCTTTCGGCATCGGCAAATTGCTTATCCTTCAATAACGCTTCTCCTAGCAACAACTGGGCTTTTATGGTTTTATTGGCCTTTAGGGCGTCTTCAAGATTGCTAATGGCCAAATCGTATTGCTGATGGTACAAATAGATTTCCCCAAGCTGGGTGAGCGATTTGGATAAGAGACGTTTGTTGGGATTCTTTCCCAATACCGAAATGGATTGGGCGATAAAATCGATACTTTGTTCTATATCTAGTTTCTTGTATTGCCTGGCAGAATCCAACAATTGTAATTGTGAAGCATCCCTGGATGTTTTTCTTTTTTGCATAGGTCCTTGATAATCCTGAACAACAAGTCGGATATCTTCATCAGTGAGGATGGTATGGCGTACCGTTTCAAAGTCTGGGCTCTGAAAAATCAAGACGTCACCAATTTTTGCATCTATCTTAAACTCCCCCAACCCATTGGTAGTGGCATATGTTCCACTATTTGTAGAAACTTCAACCCCAGATATGGGCGTATAGTTCACCTCTTCCACCACAGATCCTTTTAGGATGATCTCTTGGGATTGATTACCAATTTGGCCACGGGCAAGAGCACATGCAAAAAGCAGTAAGGTCCAAAAATGTATAGCTTGGATTGTCTTTAGCTTCATTAGGTAAACTTACTCCATTTGCCAGCCCTAAAAAAATTGCCTTCTTGGAAAACTGCACGGTTACCTTTTGAAATAGAAGGATTTACTCAACCCTATTTCGACTTGGCTAACCCAAAATGCCATTTCCCTCATTGGTGGTTTTTTAGCAAAAAGTTTGGTCCTAGTTTGGGCTAAAATCTAAAAGATTAAATCAAAATATTATGAAAAATATTAAAAGAGTACTGCCCATGCTACTAGTACTATTTGTGTTGGGAAGTTGTTATGCGCATAATCCAAAACCCAATAACCAATATGTGAAAATTGCGTTGCTCCTGGACACCAGTAATAGTATGGACGGACTTATTAACCAGGCCAAGGCCCAGTTATGGGATGTAATCAATGAATTTACGTATGCCAGATGTGGAAATGACATCCGACCGGAATTGCAAATTGCCTTATATGAATATGGCAATGACAACCTGTCTTCAAAGGAAGGATACATCCGACAGGTTCTGGGATTCAGCAGTGATTTGGATGATATTTCGGAAAAATTATTCTCCCTATCTACCAATGGAGGAGAGGAATATTGCGGAACGGTCATTGACACTTCCCTTAAACAACTGGATTGGGGGAAAAACCCGGATGATTTAAAACTTATTTTTATTGCCGGAAATGAACCCTTTACCCAAGGAAAATTAAATTATAGGGATGCCACCACCCAAGCAAAGGAAAAAGACGTAGTGGTCAATACCATTTTTTGTGGCAACTATGAACAAGGTATTTCAACCCAATGGCGGGATGGTGCAATTCGTACCGGGGGTGACTACATGGCCATTGACCATAATCAGGAAATCATACATATCACCACTCCTTACGATGATAGTATCCTCCGGCTAAACGCTAAGTTGAACAAGACCTATGTGGGCTACGGTGCCGTTGGAGCACAAAGGGCAAGGAAACAGGTTTCCCAAGATGCAAATGCCTATGAAATGGAGGAATCCACAGCAATTAAAAGGGCGGTCAGTAAAAGTTCCCGGTTGTACAAAAACTCCAGTTGGGACCTATTGGATGCCATAGCAGATGATGAAAGGGCCCTGGATGAGCTCGATACAGCATCATTACCGAAGGAACTCCAGGGGATGTCCAAGCAAGAAATCAGGAAATTTTTGAAAGGGAAACAAATAGAGCGGACCCAAATCCAAAAAGAAATACAGGAAATCAATGCAAAGCGTGAAGCCTATATCATGAAACAAAAAAAGGAACAAAAGGGTGCGCTTGAAAACGCTATGGTAAAAGCCATTAAAAAGCAAGCGGCAAAAAAGCAGTATACCTGGAAGTAATTTGGTTGCTAAATGTCATTTTGTACCGTAATCTTAAGCGGAAATACGTATTTGTTCCCTCTAGGTTTTACGTACGGAATGGCATTTTCTTTTAGTAATTGGCCGCTGGACAGTAGCAATCGTATCTGTTCTCGGCCTTTTCCCCAAAATCGTAACCAAGGGTAATTTGGTGGAAACCCCCATTGTCCAATCGGATATCTCCTGATTGATATGAATAATTGTAGGAAAATAAAAATCGATTGATATTAATTCCAACAATTGGTGTAAACAACTGCAATCGTTGTTCTCCCAGTGTCCCATCCTGCTGAAATTGAGCACCGTCAAAACTTCTTCTATAGGAAAGTCCCCCCCATACCGTTACCGTTTCATTCAAATCCTTGTATGCTTTGGCATTGATATCAATTGTTTGTTCTTGGGTGAAATCCGTCAGTTGATACAAAACCGAAGGTTCTACCCTAAAACTTCCCCTACCAAAGATATAGCCTGCGGAAACAAGGTATCTTCTTAAATTATCGAATTCTGCTGCGGTGTAAAGATCTCTTCCACTGCCCAAAATATTTAAAATGGCCGCATGTGCATAGAATTCCAGGTAATTGTACGAAGCTCCTAAATCCACATTAAAATAGCTTGTGGTATTTTTAACCCCTGTAATTATGGGGTCAGGAATAACGGAACGAAATTCTGTTTCATCCAAACTACTTAAAATGACACCCGCACTTAAACCAAATGACAACTGATTTAAGGTTCTAAAGTCGCCCGCAAGCTGTAAATGGTGTGCATACGTACCTTTAAACCCTGTTTGGGAATGAAAACCATTGGAATCATTGAATAAAATACCTCCAACCCCACTGCGCTCACCAACCCTAAAATGGGCATTTAATGTCTGTAAATTTGGGGCGTTGTCCACGTCAAACCATTGTTGGCGGGCGGTTAACCTCATTTTCCCGCCTTGCCCTATTCCTGCCATGGACGGATAGACCAAATAATAATTATCTGCCAAATAATCAAAGTAAACGGGGATACCTTCCTGTGCACGTATATTCACACCTAACAGGAAGGTCAATAGGGATAAAATCAGCAATTTTTTCATCAAGAAGTGGGGCTAAACGTTTGTTATAGTGCTGTCAAATCAAGCCTTGGGTAACCGGGGATATCTTCAATTGGGCAGCCAAAAGGCTAGAACCCTATGATTTTCGTCTTACAATCTCGAAAGCAGATCTTTTTTCTTCTCTGCAAACTCTTCTTCGGTAAGTACACCGGACTCCTTGAGCTTACCTAACTTTTCGAGCAGGGCCATGATGTCATCCGCACTTTCGCTGCTGGCATTGGATGCTGCCGCATTATTGCTAGGCTGGTTGACTTGTGCCATTTGGTTCATCATCATTTGCCCCATGGCCATACCGGTTCCCATATCTACTCCTGCATTGCCACCGCCTGGATTCTCAGCAGATTTTTCCATGGCCACACCCATCTGGAACTGATTGAAGCGCTGCATGTCGCCAACCATGTTCATCTGTGTATTTTTGCGGAGGTATTCCTGCAGTTCTGGTGGCAGGGTGATACTTTGGATAGAGAAGTCAGTCAGGTCCAGGCCAAACTGCTCAAAGTAATCTTTGATACGCGGTTTCAGTGCTTCTACAAACTCAGTCTTGTTAGCCTGCATTTGCACAAAAGAGAAGTCGTTTGAAGCCATCTCGGCTACGATCTCTGTAAAGCGATCAACCAATTTGCCACGCAAGGTGCCTTCAACGTCTCTTAAGGTAACGATTGGATCGGTACCAGCTAGTTCTTTGAAAAACTGCTCATAGTTAGAGATGCGGAAGTTATAGGTACC
>JBCDBE010000131.1:0-7695 GCA_039184365.1 Bacteroidota bacterium
CCAAAGATTCCCCTTTCCACCAAACTACGGTGTCCGAGGTAATCAAGATTTCCTTTTCCTTAAGGGCCTTATCAAAAGCCGAGGCTTTCAGTTCTGCGAGATAGTTCGAAATTTCCGCTGCCTGCAGGTTTTGGGGATATGCTTCGTTTAGGGGTTTTAGTCGCGTCTCAAAATTGATTCCCAATTCCTCAAAGAATTTTTTTCTCCTTGGTGAACCGGAGGCCAAAATGATTTTATGGTTTTTTAGTTTTTTTACCAGCGGGTTCTCAATCATTCTTAGCACTAAAATTGGAGTCCCAATCGCCCCTTACTTTTAAGACCTGTTCAATAATGTCCCTTACACATCCTTCCCCTCCATTTTTATGGGATACATAATCACTGATGATTTTGACCTCCGCAATAGCATTTTGGGGGCAGGCCGCCAACTTCACCCGTTTCATGGGCGGGATGTCAGGCATATCATCACCCATATACAACACGTTTTCAGGATGGATGCCGTGCATATCCAAATACTCCTCCAAGGGTTCCTCTTTATGGTGTGCTCCCAAATAAATAGCTGTAATACCTAGGCCCTTCAGGCGGTCTTTTACCCCTTGGTTACTGCCACCCGTAATAATACAAATGTTGTAACCCTTTATCAAGGCCGTTTTTAGGGCATATCCGTCCTTAACATTCATTTTTCGGAGCATTTCACCTTTTGAGGTGACCAGTATGGAGCCATCGGTCAATACGCCATCCACATCAAAAATAAATGTGGTGATATCCTTTAAACACTCTTTATAATTCTTTTTCATAGGTCTTTTTGATGGATTCGCTCAGGCGCAAGTATATTTTTTTTTGTAAAGGATTTTTGAATTGTTCCAAATGCAGTTGCATCGTTTCCATGTCATTTCTTCTTGCTGGGCCCGTTTGTGCATCTATTGGTGCCAAATGTCGGATTTTGTTCACAGTTTCAGAAATCAGGGGTTGCAACAAATGAAAGGGAATATCATTTTCTTTACAAATTTCTTGGGCGATGTGGAATAAATGGTTGGTAAAATTGTTTACCAATACGGCACTTAGGTGAAGTTTTTTACGCTGTTGCGTAGAAATCTGATGCACCTTTCCGCTTATGGCGGTTCCCAAGGTTTTCAATAAGGTGAAATCCTCTGCATTTTCTGCTTCAATGCATATAGGTACTTTGGAAAAATCTGCTTCTCTCCCTTTTGTAAAGGTCTGTAACGGGTAGAAAACACCCCTCCGTTTTGACAGTATTGTATCTAAGGAAACGCTGCCAGAGGTATGAACCACTAAACCTTTTTTATGTTTCAATGACTGTGACATTTGGGCAACAGAGGAATCTGAGATGGCCAAAATATAAATATCGGCATCTAGAATCTGGGAAGTATCGTTTGTAACCTTTGTGAGGGCCTCAAAATAGTTAAGGCCAGGTTTTTTTCTCCCGTAGACTTGCACTATTTCGACAGTCTTCGCTTTTTGAAAAGCATAAAATAAATGCGTGGCGACATTTCCCGTACCCAAGAGTACAACTGATGGCATACCCAAAAATACGAACTTGTAGGAGCCTTTTTAAAAATAATTAACGCTTTTGTTCAAGCAAATTACAATCGTGCAGGTCTTAAAATTCGCTTCTAGGTCGTAATTTTGCGAACCGATTAGGGGTAACCCATGTTTGATTTGCTCAAGAAAACGTTGTTCTCCACCAAACTGATGGCAGTACTTTTTTTGGTATTCGCGGCCTCCATGGGTATCGGTACCTTTATAGAAAGTCGTTACAGCACGGAGACTGCTCGCATTTTTATTTACAATGCCACCTGGTTTGAGGCCATAATGGTCTTCTTTGTCATTAACTTTATAGGCAATATCTACCGATATAAATTATTGCGCTTTAAGAAGTGGCCCGTTTTGGTCCTGCATCTTTCTTGGGTATTGATCATCGTTGGCGCTTTTGTTACCAGATATATCAGTTTTGAAGGGGTTATGCCCATAAGGGAGGGAAATTCTGAGCGTATCTTTTATTCTGATAAAACGTATTTAACAGCTTACGTTGATGGGGAAATCAATGGGCAAACAAGACGTAAGATTCTCGAAGATGATATTTTGGTCACTCGCGAAGGAAAGCGGTCCAGTTTACCTTGGAATGACGATTTCAATGGCCAAGAATTCAAGATTGAGTTTGTGGATTTTATCAAAGGGGCCAAGGAAGGACTGATACCCGATGATAATGGTAAGGAATATCTAAAAATTGTGGAGGCGGGTGATGGTCAGCGCCACGAACATTATTTGGAGAACCATACCATCGCAAGTATCCATAATGTCCTGTTTGCATTGAATAAGGAGACCAATGGGGCCATCAACATTCTTATTGAAAATGGCGAGTATACAATAAAATCCCCGTTTGAAGGCCAGTTTATGCGAATGGCGGACCAATTTCAGGGACAGATTTCGAAAGATAGCCTCCAACAACTACAATTACGTTCACTGTATAATTTGGCCGGGATGCAATTTGTGATACCTGACCCCTTGGTCAAAGGGTCCTATGGGGTAATCAAAGTCCCGGATAATGAGGTTACGGAACAAACGCAAGATGCCCTGGTAGTGGCCATTAGTAGCAATGGACAGACCATCGAAAAAAAATTACTTGGGAGCAAGGGGCCTTCCAATTTTTCCGATAAGATTTCCTTGGATGGACTTGAGTTTTCACTGCGATACGGTTCCAAAGTCCACGAGCTTCCATTTAACGTTCGATTAAATGATTTTATCGCAGAAAAATATCCGGGAACGGTCAATAGTTACAAATCCTTTATGAGTAAGGTTACCATAGAAGATGAGCGACCTTTTGATTATGACATATTTATGAACCATGTACTTGACCACAAGGGATATCGTTTTTTCCAAGCGGGATTTCAGCCGGACGAAAAAGAAACCATTCTCAGTGTAAACCATGATCAATGGGGAACCTGGATTACCTATATAGGTTATTCCTTGTTGTATGTAGGATTGATGGGAATTATGTTTTTTGGAAAGACAAGGTTTCGAGATTTGGCCAAAACCTTGGAAAAAGTAAAGAAGAACAAAGCAAAACTAGCAACTATGGTGTTGGTCCTTATGGGTTGCTGCCAAGGTTTTTCCCAAGAGTCACAGCAAGACAATCAGCACAATCTGCCCACCCAACAAGAGATCGATTCGCTGATCAAGGTTACCACGGTTAGCGCAGGACATGCGGATAGGTTTGGTGCATTGGTCATCCAAGATGAGGGGGGACGTATGAAACCGTTGCACACCTTTACTTCAGAATTGCTTCGCAAGCTCAGCGGTAATGACAAATACAAAGATTTGAATTCCGATCAGGTGTTTCTTTCCATGATGATGAACCCGCCCCTTTGGTACAATACGGAATTTATCGAAGTTGGTAAATGGCAAAACGACAGTATCCGTCAGATATTGGGAGTGGAAAAAAGTAGGAATTACGTAAAGCCCGTTGATTTGTTCGATGCAACGGGTATGTATAAGCTAAAGCCCTATTTGGAAGAAGCAAGTTCAACTACCAATCCAAATAAATTTCAAAAAGACTTTATTAAGGTCCATGAACGTTTCACCTTATTGGAAACAGCGTTGAGCGGGAGCATTTTGAAAATATTCCCTTTGCTCAACGACGAAAATAACAAATGGATATCTGCTGTTGAATTTCGTTCTGGAAATTATCAAGTGCAAGATTCCCTATATGCCAATTTCATGGCCAACGGACTTCCGTATTATTTGAATACCCTTCAAAATTCAATTGCCACGGGGGATTATGCACAATCGGATAAGCTTCTCGAAGCTTTTAAGCAGAACCAAAAGAACCACGGGGCAGAAGTGCTGTTATCGGAAGAAAAAGTAAAGGCCGAAATAATTTACAATAAGCTCAATATTTTTAATAGGCTCTATCGGTATTATGTCTTGTCGGGACTGCTCTTATTTGTGGTGCTCGTTTTTCAAATATTCAAGGAACGTGAAATCTGGAAAGCTGCCACCTATTTTTTAAAGGGTACCATCGTCCTATTTTTCATTTGGCATACTGCGGGCTTGGTGCTACGTTGGTATATTTCGGGTCATGCCCCTTGGAGTGATGCCTATGAGAGTATTTTATACGTTTCATGGGCAACCATGGCCTTAGGTCTCGCCTTTGGTAGAAAGAGTGATTTGACCATTGCAGCAAGTACATTTGTGGCCTCCATGTTGTTGTGGCAGGCCCATCAAAGTTGGGTAGATCCCTCTATTGCCAACCTAGTACCGGTGTTGGATAGTTATTGGGTAATGATCCATGTTCCGGTGATTGTAGGCAGTTATGGCCCTTTTACAGTAAGTATGATCTTGGGAGTGGTTGCTTTATTATTGATGATACTAACTACAAAGAAGAATAAAAAAAGGATGGAAATCAACCTGAGGGAATTGACCATAATCAATGAATTGGCTCTTACGGTCGGTTTGGTGATGCTGACCATCGGTAACTTTTTGGGAGGGCAATGGGCCAATGAAAGCTGGGGTCGGTATTGGGGTTGGGATCCTAAGGAAACGTGGGCACTGGTTTCGATTATGACGTACGCTTTTGTGTTACACATGCGCTTTGTTCCTGCCCTTAGAGGGCGTTGGATCTATAACTTCATGAGTGTTGCGGCATACGGATCAATCATGATGACTTATTTTGGTGTGAACTTTTATTTGGTGGGTTTGCACAGCTATGCCCAATCCGGATCAGCTGCTATTACTCCGGATTACGTGAAATATATTGTCCTTGGCGTTTTACTCCTGGGTGCAATAAGTTATTGGCGTTATCGGGTCAATTATCTCCAGGTTCCACATGAAAGCACCAAAAAGGAACTAAAACGTTCAGGGGTACCCAAGGTGATTGGTGAATCTCAATAATCTTTTATTGCATAAGGAGTAATTTCATGAGTTCTTCGGCAGCCACCTTTCCTTTTTCCTTTAAAAAGGGACGTGGTGTATTATCGCCTAGTTCAAAGACGATGGATGGCATTTCGTATGCTGCGAAGAAATGATTTCTAGAAGTCATTGTAGGATATAGCTTTTTTGAAGCACTTACATTGGCCTTCTTCTGCAGTCTATCTTCAATATGTCCTATCCAATCAAAAACGATTTTACCTTTTGAACCGGTAACCGTGGTATCCAATGGGTAATAAATATCGTCCCAAGTGGAATGAAAATCTGTTCCGAATACAAATTCATAACCCTCTTTACTTTTTGATTTCAAAAAATCACGAACGGCACGTGTTTCCGGTTGGTTAAAGTCTTGCCAGTCCCGATTAAGGTCAATACCCCCCGCGTTGTGCCGCCAGTGCCCGTTGTCAACGCCGTCTGGATTCACTGTGGGGACACTAAAAATGACGAATTTTTTTCTGAATTTGGTAGCCTGCTCAGAATTCCCTGTCAAGGTTTCCATAAAAGATTTAAAAGCTAAAAATCCAGTAACTTCTGGAGGATGTTGTCTGGTTATAACAACAAGGGCCTTTTTAGAGTTGCCCTCATCAATGTCCATTGCGTTTATTTGTCGTCCTTCCCTACTTTTTCCAATTTTATAGTTTGTAATGAACGTTTTTTGGGAAAGTGAATCCATCCATTGTTGAACTCTGGTCGAGGTATATAGTTCTTGGGCGGTTATCCATATGGGTTTTTCGCCTATCTGAACGCTTATTTCCATGCCTTCGGGGGCCGCTTTGATACCAAATTCACCTTCACCGGGATTAATGCTCCTGAAGCGTGTACTATCCAACGTCTTAAAATGAATACCATCCGAACTAATTTTGGGATAATACCTATTTCTACTGCCTTGGTAGGTGAAATTCACTTTGATTTCATGAGGAGTTTTGCTCCAGACTTTAAAGCCATACCATGGACTGGGGTTAATAGGTGTGTTCTCTGCAGTTATCCATAGGGTGTAGTGGTTTAAACTGTCATGTGCTACACCATTCAATCGCGCACCATCAAATTGATTGCTAAAAAAAACGGTACTGTCTTGAAAGGCCCAAACGCCTTTCCATTGCTTTTGAACTGGCTTGGTCGTTGTGGATACCAGTGGGGTTGGGCCTTGCCCTTGATAACCGGATTTTTCAACTACTTTTTCTGTATTCTTACATGAGATGAAAATAAAAAAGAGGATTATGGAAGCCCAGTGGCAATATACTTTCATTGGAAGTGAATTAGCGTTTGGAAAAATATGGATTTTTAATAAAACTGGGGGAGTTGTGCCATTTTCAAAACTTTTGTGCATCTTTGCACCATCATGAAGTTATAGAAATTATGAATCCGCTAGCATTTTTTGCGCTGTCGCCGGCCAAGTAACCAAAAGAGAGTTTTTGGTTACCCGCTAGATTTCTTCATTTTTAACACATAATTTCTACATGATGTCATCACAATCTTTATCAGTACGAAGAATATTAAGGTATTTCTGGATTGCCGTTACCGGAAAGGAACAGGAATTCACTACAGGCAGTATCCGTAAGGCCATATTTATGTTGTCCATTCCCATGATTTTGGAAATGTTAATGGAGAGCATTTTTGCCTTAGTTGATATTGCCTATGTTTCCCAAGTCAGTGTGAATGCCGTTGCGACTATCGGCTTGACCGAATCCGTAATTACTTTGGTCTATGCCATAGCCATTGGCTTAAGTATGGCTGCGACCGCAGTGGTTGCCCGTAGGGTGGGGGAAAAGGATATTAAAGGCGCTCGGGAAGCGGCCGTACAGGCTATTTTCCTTGGAATATTAATAGCCCTTATAGTGGGAATTATTGGGTTTCTGTATAACAAGGAGATTTTAGCGTTAATGGGGGCAGAGCCGGATTTGATTGAAGAAGGCCATGGCTATACCAAATGGTTGATTGGCGGTAATATCACCATACTTTTATTATTTCTAATCAATGCCATTTTCAGGGGCGCCGGAGATGCCAATATTGCCATGTGGTCCCTGGTGCTTTCAAATGGACTAAATATTATACTCGACCCCATTTTCATTTTTGGATGGGGTCCAATCCCGGAATATGGTGTTATGGGTGCTGCAATTGCCACTAATATTGGTAGGGGAACGGCCGTTTTGTTTCAATTGGGAATTTTGTTTTTTGGCTGGGGGAAAATTAGGTTATTGCTTCAAGATATTGTTTTGAACCTTAAGGTAATGTTCAATATCATCAAGGTCTCCTTGGGAGGGATTGCGCAATTCCTTATCGGAACATCGAGCTGGGTTTTCCTAATGCGAATTATGAGTGAATTCGGAAGTGAAGTACTGGCCGGTTATACCATAGCCATCCGAGTAATTATGTTTACGCTCATGCCCTCTTGGGGCATGAGCAATGCTGCAGCCACCTTGGTAGGACAAAACTTAGGGGCAAAACAACCGGAACGGGCCGAAAAATCGGTTTGGATAACGGGCAAGTACAATGCATATTTTATGGGCCTGGTCTCCGTTGTTTACCTTGTTTTTGCAAAGCAAATTGTAGGTGCATTCAATAGCACCCCTTCCGTAATGGAAAATGGGGCACTTTGCTTACAAATTATAGCAGCGGGTTACATTTTCTATGCCTATGGAATGGTCGTAAGCAATGCTATAATTTGTAAGCAAAGTGCCCCATTTTCCATTACGGAAGGGGTGCTATTGAATGCACCTACAATTTGCTTTGCAAAAACAAGGTAAACAACGG
>JBCDBE010000132.1:0-7526 GCA_039184365.1 Bacteroidota bacterium
ATTTAACAATTTAACTATTCGTAAAAACATTAAAATCAATTAGTTAATAATTTTTTGTTTCCAAATTAATTTAGAGTAATTCTAAATAATTTGTTGACTTCAACAGAATAGGGTAGTTTCGACCTCTCCACAGAACAATTTCCTTTGGGAAATAGACATCGAGCGTACAAATGAAAACCCGTCAAAAACCCGAAGAATTTAAAACCAAGGACGGGTTCCAACAAATCTATAGCACCTATTTTTCGAAGGTTCTGGCACTATGTATGAAATATACTGGTGACGAAAGTCTCTCCAAAGATTTGGTACAGGATGTTTTTGTTTCCCTTTGGGAAAAAAGGAAGAGTTTGGTTATAGAAAAGTCTTTGGAGCGATACCTTTGTTGGTCGGTAAAAATGAAGGTGTTTGAACACAGTCGAAACCAATCCATTAAGCGTAAAAACCTTGAAATCGTTAAAAGTCGACAAACGGAAATAGTACTAACAGATGAAAATGATTTTGGAAGTGTGCAACTCCACCATGAAATAAGAACTGTTGCAAACAATTTATCAGAAAAATGCAGACGTATATTTTTGATGAGCCGCCAAGATGGGC
This sequence comes from Bacteroidota bacterium, assembly GCA_039184365.1. GTDB lineage: Bacteria > Bacteroidota > Bacteroidia > Flavobacteriales > Flavobacteriaceae > Croceivirga. Next base: position 592 of record JBCDBE010000132.1, read on the forward strand.
TTTCTAATAAGCAAATCGCATTTGAACTGAACATTAGTGAACGTACCGTTCAATATCATATAAAAAATGCACTTCGGGATTTAAAACAGGGCCTCAAGTACAGATTCTAATTCCCAATCAACCCATAGCATTTTAAAGAGGTCAACTTGACTTTGGAAGTGAGTATAAATTACAAAACCTTCACAGTGTTTAGGTTATTAGTTTTTCGCGAAACAGATTTTAATAGCGTTTGTATTTATTAAAATTTTGTTAAACAGAATATTTCTTTTCGTTTTTGCCATCGAAGTGCTTCTACTGCATAAGAACAGTAGGGAATATGAAAAAGATTACGCAAGAATTATTGGAACGTTATCATAGAGGGTCCTGTACTTCGCAAGAAAGGGAAGCCGTTGAAACATGGTTGGAATTGGACGATGACCGAGCTGAAAACCCTTTTACGGAAGAAAAGATTGATGCGTTAAAAGATGAGGTTTGGAAGGCTATTGAACCCAAAATAGATGGTAAGGAGCCTGTCACTGGAAAATTACGTTTAAAAGCCTGGCATTACGGGGCTGCTGCTAGTATTGGTCTGTTATTCACTCTTTTCTTCTTCCAAAATACTACCAATCAAAATTTTTTCCAGAGCAGGCATTCAACAATTGCTGATAAAACGGTTAAGGGCAAGGAGAAAAATACCGATTTTTTGCTTGTTAACTCCTCGGTTCATGACCATCAAAAATTTACCGATACCGATTGTGCCATATCATTTCAAGGTCGAATCAATGTTTACAATGGATTTTCTGAAGAAATAGAAATCGTCTGTAATGGGACAACGCTCAAATTGCAGCCCAACCAGCACTACACCATGTTCAGTGCCCAAGGTGACGAAGTTGAAGGTTTTTCAATGGGGCGAAGGAACAGTGGCCCTATCGGAAGCCACTCCAGCCAGTTTAAAGTTTGTACTTAGTGGTTTTACGACAAATCCTTATCATTCTTTTTATTTGCCTTTCTGCCTTTGCCACTGCACAAACAAAGGGGGTAAACCTTAGTGGTAAAATAACCAATTCTAGTGGTGAACCAGTGGCCTTTGCCAATATCCTTATTCGAGAACTTAAGATAGGGACAACGTCCGATGACCAAGGCAATTACATGATAAAGAATGTGCCAAAAGGCAATTACTCCTTATCCGTGAGTGTCATCGGTTTTCAAAATGTGCAACGAACCGTCGTAGTGGATACCCAACCCTTGACCGACATTGATTTTTTACTTGAGGAAAAATCGGAAGACTTAAAGGAAGTGGTCGTAACTGGGGAAACAGAAAAGACAAAATTGGAAAATACGGCGGAGGCAGTACGTGTCATAGAAACTACCGAGGCCAAGATTAAAACCGCGGACCTTGGGCAACTATTGGCTTCAACAGAGGGTGTCAACGTTCGACGCACCGGCGGACTGGGTGCTACTACCCAATTTTCCCTAAATGGTCTACAAGGGGAGCAAGTACGATTTTTTTTGGACGGGATTCCTTTGGAATTTATGGGCGGGGTCAACGGACTGGCCAATGTACCCGTCAACATTATCGACAATGTTGAAATTTACAAAGGGGTAGTCCCCATACGATTTGGTGCTGACGCCCTAGGAGGTGCGGTAAACTTGACTACCAATCAAAAGGAAAGTGATTTGTTCAATACGGGCAGTCTTTCTTACCAGGTAGGGTCTTTTAATACACATAGGGTTGCTGGAGACTATGTGTTTAGACCCAAAGACTCTAAGTTCTATGCTAGCGTGATAGCATTCTACGACTTTACAAACAACAATTATGAAATTGACGAAACGGTTGCTGATGATAATTTTCAATCCGTTCCTGTCACTGTGGAACGTTTTCATGATGACTACCGTGCTTTTGGGGGCTACCTAAAGACCGGTTTCCAAGATTTGAGCTGGGCCGACGATATTTCAATACGCGGGTTTTTTACTGATTTCCATCGTGAAATTCAAAATGATGCCTTTCAAAGGGCGGTCTATGGGGAACCGGAATTGGATAGGCAGGTATATGGAGGCCTTTTGGGCTGGAAAAAAGTATTTAACGAAAAACTCGAAATGGATTTCAGCCTGGGCTACTCCTATGATATTACCTTCTTTGAGGACCTGTCCACAAATAGGTATAATTGGTTGGGAGAAATTACCCGGGATGATGCAACCCCAGGTGAAATTAACGACCCCACCGACACCGAAATTTTTGACGATAATTATTTGGCTCGCCTTAATGCTATTTACTCATTCGGAAGAAATCATAGTTTGGGTTTGACTATGGCCCCCACGTTTATCGTAAGATCGGGGGAAAACCTTCTATTGCGTGGTACCGATTTTGTGGACATCTTGCAAGAGCGACGGGAGCTTTTGAATTTTATTAACGGCATTGAATATAAATGGAATTCCCCTGATTCAAGATTAGAACTTTTAGCTTTTGGTAAAAGTTACGTTACCGACCTAGAGGCAAATGTGCCCAATTTTGACAATTTCATTATTCGAAGGGACGTCAATGAAAACTACTGGGGCTATGGTGCTGGAATTCGATGGGAGTTTTCGGATAAGTGGGCGGTCAAATCGTCCTATGAATACGCAACAAGGTTACCTGGAGCGGATGAACTATTTGGAGATGGAGGATTGGTCCGGCCCAATGTTGAGCTTAATCCCGAGCGTAGCCACAACCTCAACCTTGAGTTGGGCTACACGGATAACAGCAACCAAGTAGGTTCGCTAAGAGCATCAGTTAATGGGTTTTACCGAGACACGGAAGACTTGATTATCCTACTGGGATTCACACAGTTTTTCACTTATCGAAACGTCTTGAATGCCCGTTCGGTAGGGGTAGAGTTTACCAGTTCTTGGGTTTCTCCAGATAATCAATGGCAACTCACCGCTAACACAACTTTTCAAGATTTTAGGAACACATCCCAAGGAGGGAATTTTGATCGCTTTGAAGGGGACCGAATCCCCAACCAGCCCTATTTTTTTGGAAACCTTTCCGTACGATATCGTTTCAACGAGATGTTTGGAAGAAATACGCTCGACCTTTTTGGAGGGGGTCGATATGTCAATGAATTTTTCAGGAATTGGGAAAGTGTTATGGCGGCCAATGCCATTACAATTCCTTCACAATTTACCCAAAACCTTGGGGCTACCTACAATTTTAGAATAGCCAACAATAACAGCTCCCTAACAGTGGAGGCCCAAAACCTAACCAATCAAGATGTCTTTGACCTATTTGGGGTACAACTGCCAGGGCGTGCTGTCTTCTTAAAATTTAATACCAGAATTTAAAATAATGTCGAACCTTAATTTTTATTAAATCTATATTTGTTATGAGTAAACTAGTGAAAATGAACGTTTTTTTAGCGTTTATACTAACATTCGCTTTAGCAGTATCCTGCTCGAACGACGATAATGGAGAAACTCCCACTGATGATGTTGGCATGACCGACGACGATCCCATGATGGACGATGACCCCATGATGGATGATGATGACCCCATGGAAGAAGGGTCGTTGTTTGCTGTGACGGCATTTGTGGAGACCCCTACCGGCACCCTTACTACTATACAAACCACTACTGCCTTGGCTGGTGGAGAGTTCAATAGTTCACAGGCCATCGAATTTGATGATTTTGCGCTGATTTCCGGCCCTGAAGGTGGAGGGTATTTCTTGGTCAGCCAAGGAGACTTTATACTAAGAAAATATGTTGTTGAAGAAGATGGCTCTTTTTCTGAAACCGGCACCCTTGATTTCTCAGACCTTCAAGTTAGGTATAACGGACCCAACGATTTTGTTTTCGTTAATGACAATCTAGCGTACCTTCTTCCCTTTACAGTGCCCGTGGCAATAGTCTTCAACCCTTCCAATATGACCGTCATTCAGACCATTGATCTTAGTGAGTTTCTGGAAGACGGCTATTCCTGGAGGAACGGAGATGGCTATTTGATCAATGGAAGTATTTATAAGGTATTGGATTACCGTTCTACCACCGATGATATTAATGATAGGTTTCCTGGTACCACTATTCTTAAGATTGATACCAACACCAATGAAGCTAGTCGCTTCTCTGATCCAAGGGAATATACGGACCAACAACCTGCCGGCGTAGGCCCAGACGGTAATTTCTACATACCTAGTTATGTAGATTATCCGTTTTTGTCCGTGGAACGGGACGGTCTTGACTTTGGAGATTACCTTTTTAGATTTGATACTACTACGGATACCTATGATGCTGACTTCCAGATTTCACTTGCTGAATCTACGGGGGTTTTAAGACCCATGAAATTTACGGCCATGTTGAGCAATGGAGATATTTTGGTTCAAGTACAACAAGAAGGTGCTGAATATATCGACAATGATCAGTTTAATTCTGGTTTATGGGATTGGGCTATTATCAGCTATCCAGACTTTACCGATATTGAGTTTGTTGATAGTGTTCCTGGTTCACCCCCTGCTACTCTAGAGGGTATTATCGGAGATCAATTTATCGTACAAAACTATAATGAAGACTATTCCGTACTTGATCTTTATATTTGGTCTGCCAATCAAGCTCCTTTTGAGTTCACAGGACTGTCTGAAGAACAAAATCCATTTGGCATCATACTGCTTCGTGAATAGCATTTCCTTTATTGCAGAGTAGGATAAAGCGGCTGTTTTATTTAAATAGCCGCTTAAAATCCTTAAACTGGACACGAATACTATCCCTAAAAAGGCTTACTTTTTTAAATAACCTGTTTGACGAAAAAAGATTCATGAGTCCCTTGACTTCTTTAAATTATGGATTTCACTTGGGTCTGAACTTATGTTTATGACATTTAAAAAGATAATTGGAAAAATTCATCTCTGGCTTGGTTTGGCTTCGGGCCTTGTTGTTTTTATAGTATCCATAACAGGTTGTATCTATGTCTTCGAAAAGGAACTAAAAGGAATCTTTCGTAAGGATAGGCTGATCACCGAAGTCGAAGAAGATGCTGTCAGGCTATCGACATCCATTTTAGTTAACAATGCAGAGGCGTTGTTCAATCATAAGTATAAGGCATACAGTTTGGTGGTGCCAACATCGAAAAATGAAACCTTACAGGTACACTTTTTCAAGCGCCGTAGTATTGAGGAAACCGGGCTTTGGACGTGGTATGGACAAGAACAGCAGTACTATTATATTGTTTACATGAATCCTTACAATGGTCAATTGGTTTATATGGAAAACACAAAATGGGAGCTATTTACTGTTGTGGAGGCCGTGCATACCAGTCTCCTTTTAGGTCCCATAGGAAACCGAATCATCGCTGTGAGCGTGCTGATTTTCTTTGTTTTACTTATTTCCGGTATCATTTTGTGGTGGCCCCATAACAAAAAGGCACTTAGAATGCGTACATGGTTCCAATGGAAACCAAAGACCAAATGGAAACGTAAAAACTATGATTTGCACAATATCCCTGGCTTTTACGTATTGTTTCTAGCAGTAATAATTTCTATAACTGGACTTTCATGGTCATTTGATTGGATGAACCAAAGTGTGCAATGGGCAGCTAATGCTGGAAAGGAAAGGGAAAGCGGATATAAGCCCGTTCAATCTGATGCTCAAAAATTGAAGAGCCCAAATCCAGTGGATAAAATAATGGCAGAACTATACTTGGAATATCCAAAAGCGTTGTCCTTTCATTTTTTTTACCCAAGGGATACTTCTGGGGTTTATTCCGCTTTTGTTGATTATGGTTCCAGTATTGAATGGTCGGTTTTGTCCTTTGATCAGTATTCCATGGAAAAATTGGATGAATATTCGTTATCTAATTTAAACAATGGCGAAGTAGTTGAATGGCTGAATTATGACATCCATACGGGGACAATCCTAGGACTACCAGGAAAAATTCTGGCCTTCTTTGCGAGTTTAATCAGTGCCAGTCTTCCCATTACGGGTTTTTTGATTTGGTGGGGGCGGCGAAGAAAAGGCAAAAGAAAGCACCGAAGAAGGGAATATCCAAAACTTACCCTTGTTCCTGATTTTCAGGACCAAACAAATGAAAATAAAGGGGTAGTCTTTCTAAAAAAGGACAAAGACTTTTACAATTCCACAAAAAACCAAAGACATGGAGGCGACAAAAAACAGTAGTGAAAACAAGTTGACCATTGTCAAAAAGGTGTTTGAGGATTACTTAAGGTCCAATGGCCATAAAATTACCACGGAACGGCTGGCCATCCTAAAGGCCATTTATGAAATGGATAATCATTTCGACCTTATGGAATTCCATTACTACCTGTGCCAAAAGGGCCAAATTATAAGCCAAGCCACTATTTACAATAACATCAAACTATTTCAGAAAGCCGGATTGATTATCAGGCATAACTTTGACAAAGGAAAAGCAAAATACGAACGGTGCTATTTTCGTGGTGACCATTACCATGTCATCTTTACCGATACCGGTGAGGTTAAGGAGTTCAAAGATCCCAGAATCAAGGAAATCCAAAAAATGATTGAAACGACCTACGGTATCATTGTGGACCGTCACTCGTTGTACTTTTATGGGAGGTGCGGTGAATAGGAAGCACATAAACCGAGCGAGGAATCAGCTCATTTTGTTGAACGATAAAAGGTTCTGTAAGCATGGGTGTTTTTTAAGAATGACTCCTAGGAATCACCTCTACCTCTAGGCCTGTCTAGTCTTACTTCCTTTTTTACCTTCTTGTGAAGACATTCTGCGACTAACTCAATTCTATTTAAAAATTAAACCGCAACAAGAAATTGGGCGTGGAGCCCAAAGGCAATTGTTTTAATTGGTCGATTTCTTGCAATCCCGTTTCAGGATGGTCATCAACTCGGTAAAATACAGAAAGGAATGGTAGTGTTGTGTACCCCAATGGAACCGGAAAGCAACCCAACCCTGCTGGTTCCTCATCGGACGGTTGGTTTAAAATCTATCGAAGTGG
>JBCDBE010000133.1:0-7427 GCA_039184365.1 Bacteroidota bacterium
ATGCGATAAAAGTGGCCAAAACCGATAACCGTATTCAAGGTATTAGCCTAAAAAATAATTCTCCTTTCACTGGTTTGGCCCAGACCCAAGAACTGCGTAAAGCACTCCAGGATTTTAAGAAGTCAGGTAAAAAAATCTATTCGCTCTCCGATTATTATTCCCAAAAAGACTATTATTTGGCCAGTGTGGCAGACCAGGTCTTTATCAATCCCCAAGGATTGATGGATTTCAAGGGATTGTCCTCTGAAGTGCTGTATTACAAAGATTTACAGGAAAAATCGGGTATTAAGATGGAAGTGATCCGGCATGGAAAATATAAAAGTGCCGTAGAACCTTTTCTATCGGATACCATGAGTGAGGAAAACCGAATCCAAATCAAGGAATTGTTGGGTTCCCTATGGAACCAAATGTTGACGGACATCGCTTCTTCAAGGCAGATGTCCATTGAGGACTTAAATGTAGTTGCGGATACTTTGGGCGCTCGCACCCCTAAAATGGCGGTAAGTTCTGGATTATTGGATGGCCTTCGGTATCAAGATGAATATCAAAATGGTTGGAAGGAGACGCTGGGAGTGGGTGAAGATGAGGACATCAATGTGATTTCCCTATCGGATTATATAGGTGAAACCAAGAATAAAAACCTTCCTTCTGGAAAGGATAAGGTGGCCGTAGTGTTTGCACAAGGAGAGATTTTGTATGGTGAAGGAAACCGTGACGTTATCGGTCAGGGAACGTTAATGCGCGCCTTGCGAAAGGCCAGGGACAATAACAATATTAAAGCAGTGGTACTACGGGTGGATTCCCCGGGGGGGAGCAGTTTGGTCTCCGATATCATTTGGCGTGAGGTGGTGTTGACCAAAGAAGTAAAGCCCGTGGTAGTTTCTTTTGGCAATGTAGCCGCTTCGGGGGGCTATTACCTAGCTGTCGGAGCAGATAAGATTTTTGCTGAACCCACAACGATTACGGGTTCCATTGGAGTTTTTGGGACCATTCCCAACATTCATGAACTGAGTAGGGACATTGGTATCAATGCAGAGCAGGTGGGCACCAATGTCAATTCGGTAGACTATTCTTTTTTTGAACCTATGAAGGAACGCTTTCGCAAGCAGTTGGAAGAAGGGGTGGAAATGACTTATGACACCTTTTTGGAACGCGTTGCGGAAGGAAGGAAGATGACAAAGGAAGCGGTCAATGAGGTGGCGCAGGGACGCGTATGGAGTGGGGTAGATGCCCTGGAACTTGGTTTGGTGGATGAATTGGGCAATCTGGATGATGCCATTGCCGCTGCAGCCGAAATGGCTGGACTGGATGGCCATGGTATTCGAAAATACCCAAAATACAAATCGGATTTTGAGCGCTTGATGGAAGATTTCAGTTCAGCGAAACTTAAAATTGGGGAATCCGTAATTCAAGAGGAGTTGGGTAATACTGCATTTCAAACCTTAAAGCAACTCAAACGGATGACAGATCAAAAGGGCATACAGGCCAGAATGCCCTATAATTTGAACATCCAATAGTTTTTGATGAGTCCAAGGGATAGCAAGGCGGCCTTCCGCATTTACCTTTATTTGGGAGCTTTGTTCATTACTTCTTTGGTAGTGTCCAACCTCATTTTTCAAAAATTCTTTTTTTGGAGACCCTTTGGGGATGTCACCGTTTTTGGAGCACCACTATTTGAAATATCGGTTGGAATTTTACCCTATCCCATTACGTTTTTGATTACTGATTTAATTTCGGAAATCTTTGGTAAAAAGAAGGCCAATCAAGTGGTGACCGCTGGTATTTTTGCTTCGGTATTTTCAATGGGAATTATTTTTTTGGCCAATGAAGTTCCGGCGATTCCATCTTCGCCCATTGGGGATGACACCTTTACGGAGGTTTTTGGGCTTTCGCCACTAGGGGTTTTGGCTTCCATGCTGGCCTATTTAGCAGCACAGTATATTGATATTTCCATTTATCATTTTTGGAAACGATTCACCAAGGGCCGCTACTTATGGTTGAGGAACAACTTCTCTACATTCACTTCCCAATTTGTGGATACGTTCACCGTTGTTGGGCTTTTGTGCATTTTTGGCGTGTTGCCATGGTCCATGTTCTATGGTTTGGTCATCAGTGGCTTTCTTTTTAAGATTTTTATTGCGTTGTTGGACACCCCTTTACTCTATTTGTTCGTATATCTTTTAAGAAAAAGATTTAACCTAAAGTTAGGAGAGGAAATATCATTGGATTGATTTTCCTTCGTTCTACTAAAAAATTTAGCGCTATGAAGAAAAAAATCCTTCGAATTTTAGGAGTTTTAGCATTGGTCCTTATTGGAACGCTCATTGCCCTACCCTTCTTTTTGGAAGGTAAGATTGCCGATATCATTAAGAACAAGGTCAACCAAAATATCAATGCAACCCTTGATTTTGATGATGCCAATTTAAGCCTGGTCAAAAGTTTTCCAAATGCCTATGTGGATTTAAAGGGTGTTTCGCTGGTCAATAAAACCCCTTTTGAAGGGGATACCCTTTTCTCCGCAGGCGATATTGTGTTGGAGATGTCCATCAAGGAACTCTTTAAATCCAGAGAGGAACCCATTGGCATCAAAAAATTACTCCTGGACAAAGCCAAGCTCCATATAAAGATGGATACCTTGGAAAATGCCAATTATGCTATTGCTTTGGAAAAGGAGGTAATAGGGCAAGAACCAACCGAGGAAGAATCGTCAAGCTTCACATTGGATTTACAGGAATATGCCATCACCGATGCCCAAATTATTTATGATGACTTCATTTCGGGCATGCATTTAACCATTTCTGAAATGAACCATTCCGGTTCTGGCGATTTGTCCTTTGAGGATTCAAAATTGCAGACCAAAACGGATGCCTTGGTTTCTTTTGAAATGAATGGCACCCAATACCTCAACAGGAATAAGGTGGCGTTGGACGCCCTAATCGGGATACATTTGGAGGAGAACAAATATTCCTTTTTGGAAAATACGGCCTTAGTGAACCAATTGCCCTTGGTGTTTGATGGCTTTATTCAGGTCAATGAAGAAAATCAGGAAGTGGACATTTCATTTAAAACCCCATCCTCTGATTTCAAGAACTTCCTGGGCGTGATTCCGGAAGCCTATGCTTCCAATCTGGATGGGGTCACCACTACCGGTAATTTTGAGGTAGACGGTCAGTTCAAGGGAATTGTGGATGATGACCATATTCCCACCTTTACGATCAATATCAGTTCCAATAATGCGTCCTTTAAATATCCAGACTTGCCCAAAACGGTACGCAACGTCTTTATCGATACCAAAATCAGTAATGAAACTGGGATTACGGAAGATACCTATATTGATATCAACCGATTGAGTTTTCAAATTGATGGGGATACCTTCAACCTAAATGCCAAAATCGGGGAATTGTTAGGCAATACCAAGGTGAATCTACATGGCGATGGTACAATTAACTTGGCCAATATCTCCAAGGCCTATCCCATGTCCACCGATTATGGGTTGACGGGGGTATTGACCGCGGATGTCACCACTGCCTTTGATATGGCTTCGCTGGAAAAACAACAATATCAAAATACCCAAACCAATGGTAATGCGAGTTTAAAGGGGTTCCATTATGAATCGGATGAATTAAAAAGCCCGGTCGATATCCAAGAAGCTGCTTTGACCTTCAATCCCGATACCGTCTCTTTGGATTCCTTCCGTGGTAAGACCGGTCAAACCGATTTCAGGGCTACGGGCACCTTAACCAATTTATTGGGGTTTGTCTTCAATAATGAAAATATGGAAGGACGTTTCAATCTCCAATCGAATACCTTGGCGGTGAACGATTTTATGGTAGAGGAAACCGAAGCTCAAGACACCTCTGAAGAGGATACTCGGGCCCCAACAACAGAACGCATTAAAATACCCCGTTTTTTGGATGCGGTCATTGATGCGTCCGCACAATCGGTCTTTTACGATAATCTGAATTTAAAAAACGTTAAGGGACGATTGATCATTAAAGACGAAACTGCCACTTTGGAGGATTTCAGTTCTGAACTATTTGATGGGAAATTGGCTCTCAATGGTAGAGTAAGTACCAAAGGGGAAACATCAACTTTTGATATGGGATTGGGCATCGATGGTTTTAAAATAGCAGAATCCTTCCAAGCACTGGACCTGTTTCAAGTTCTTGCCCCTGTGGCACAGGCATTTCAAGGTAGGTTAAATTCCAATATCAAGCTTTCAGGTAACCTTAAGGAGGATATGACCCCCAACTTGGGCACCCTCTCCGGGGACTTGTTGGGAACATTGCTGGCCGCCAAAGTGGATACCCAAAGTGCACCGGCCTTGGCTGCCTTGAACAATCAATTTAATTTTATTGATTTGAATGCCCTTGACCTGGATGACTTAAAGACCGCCCTGTCATTCAATAACGGCAAGGTAGTCACAGAACCCATCTCGTTGAATTATAAGGACATAGCAATCAACCTCACAGGCAGCCACACCTTTGATGCACAATTGCAATACCAAGCCACGTTGGACGTACCCGCTAAATATTTGGGTTCAGACGTAAACAACTTGATTGCTCAAATAGACGATACTAGTTTAAAAGACCTTAAAATTCCGGTAATCGCCAATATTACAGGCGGTTATAGCAGTCCCCAGGTGACCACGGATTTAACTTCTGGGGTCACGAAACTGACCCAACAATTGGTCGAAATCCAAAAACAAAAACTGCTCAACGAAGGCAAGGAAAAGGCCAAGAATCTGTTGGGTGGATTGTTGCACCAAAACAGGGATTCCACGGAAACCGATTCGACGAAAACCAATGGGGTCTCCCAAATATTGGGTGGTCTGTTGGCCGGTAAAAAAACCGACTCGGCCCAGCTGGATTCCACCCCACAAAACGATGGGGTAAAAGAGGCTGCCAAAAGCATTTTGGGAGGATTGTTGGGGAAGAAAAAGAAGGATACCACAAAACAAAATTGATGATTTTAGATTTTCTTTCCATGTAGCTTATAAAACTATGGCCTGCGGATGCGGAGAACATTTAATTTGGTTTGCTACCGACCTCTAAAATCTTTATGGTCAACCATTGTCCCTATTTGGAAGAATCAATTAGAGCATTATAAACAATGTCTTCCAATTGGCTGTTAATTTCCTGGTTGAATGGCGATTGTAGCACTTGCCTTAATTGAATAACGATAAGCTGATTGATTGGATCAATCCAAAAAACTGTGCTAAAAGCACCTCCCCAGCTATAAGTGCCATCTGGTCTTTTGGGATGATTTTTAGCCACATCAAATCCAAATCCGAATCCTCCAGAACCCCACGGATAACTTATGGTATCCAGTTGGTTTTGGTGCATTGAACGTGCGGTTTCCGCATTTAAAATCTTGGCATCGTTGAGTTCACCATCATTAAGAATCGCTTGGCAAAACAAAAAATAATCCCGTGCCGTACCCGTCATACCGCTTCCGCCAGACATGTATTTTTTGGCACCCTCGGTAGGGTAATTGGCAATGTACATTGGTCCCATAGCAGAGGCTTGTATGAGTGAGCTATCAGGTGCAGATAAAAATACCTTTGTTAGTTTATGGGTCAATGATTTGTCAAAATAGAAATCAAGCATTTCAATACCCAGGGGATTTGTAATGTTTTTCTCTATGTATTCGTTAAGTTGCATACCTGAAGCTACTTCAACAACGCGACCCAAGACATCCGTGTTTAAACCATACATCCATTTTGCTCCTGGTTCGTGAACCAAAGGGAGGTCACCAATTTTCGTCATCGTTTCCTCTATGGTTATGGGCAGGTGGGTACTTAAATCAGGTATGCCATGTTTGGCCAAAATTGCCCCGTTCACCGGAGGGTTCATAAATCCATAGGGTACACCGGCGGTATGTGTCAATAATTGCTTGATTGTAGGTTGCTTGGAGGAAGGTGCACTTGTCCAAGTGGTATCATTAGGATTAAAATCGGTAAGAACCTGGGTTTCCTTAAATGACGGAATATACTTACCCACGGGGTCGTCCAATTTTAATTCACCTGCCTCTATCAGTTGCATTGCGGCTACGGAAACAATAGGTTTGGTCATGGAAGCCATTCGAAATAAATGGTCCTTTTTATAAGGCTCCGTTCGGGTTGAATCTGACCATCCTAACTCAGATTCATAAATAATCTTACCGTTTTTGGCAACCAAGGTGACGGCACCGGGAAATTTTTTTGCTTCGATGAATTCCATCACCATTTTTTCAATCTTTGCTAGGCTATCCGAACTCATACCAACTTCTTCTGGTTGCGCCAGTTGAAATTTCTCATAAACCATCGCCTTTTTTTCTTTTTTACAAGAACAAACAAATAGTATGGCGATGAGCATCTGAATAATAAGGGATAGTTTCATTTGAATCTGGAATTTACTTTTGTATTGTCCAATTTAAAGCTGGTGGTCATTAGACTAAAATTAATGCAGTACTTGTAATATTTTGAACTCTTGTTTTCCATTTCTCATAAAGTCGGGAAATTTTAGTTGATATCAACCCCCACATAATACCCCTCATGACCGCGTACATTAAAGACGGTCTGGTCTTCAAAAATAAGGTATTGTCCTTTGATACCTTTTAGCACCCCTTCATAGGAGGGTGTTTTTTCCAGGTTGAGGCTTTTTACTTTTTCGGGGTATTTCAGCACAGGAAACTCTAGGTTGGTTTCCGTATTGTCGGCAATAAAGTAGTCAATGGTTTCTTCGGGAATAAAGGATTTAAGTTTCGATCGCCACTCGGTTAAGTCCAAATCTTCAATATCGTTTTTGAGCATTTTTTGCCAGCTGGTCTTATCACTTACGTGTTCTTTTAAGGCCACCTCGGTAATGCCTGCCAAATAGCGGTTGGGTACTTCAACGATTTCTATGGCCTCATGGGCCCCTTGATCGATCCATCGCGTAGGTACCTGCGATTTTCGGGTAACACCGACCTTAACATTGCTACTGTTGGCCAAATACACAATATGGGGCTGCAGTTGCACGCGCTTTTCATACTCCAAATCACGATCCTCTATATTTAGGTGTGCTTTGCTGAGTTCGGGTCGCATGATCCAATCCCCAGCCTCAGCAGCTTCAAAAAAATAGGATTTACAAAATCCTTGACGGTAAATGGGTTCATTTTTACCGGTACCAAGGCATTGGTACTTAATAAACGCAATTTTCAACTTCCGGTTCAAGGCCTGGTTGAGGTTGAGAACATCATCACCCAACATCAAAAAATACTGAATGGGTGCACCCAATTCCGTCCTCATTTTACGTAAAACCCCTTCGTAGAGCATAGTTTTTGGCTATTTTGAAGTAATTTGAAATAAAAGCTATTTTAGCCGTTCACCAAAGTAGCCAGCTAAAGATACCTAAAATGCCCATACCGTTATTTAATTCCATAGCTTCCTGGTTGCTTAAAAAGCG
>JBCDBE010000134.1:0-6600 GCA_039184365.1 Bacteroidota bacterium
AAGCCGCCCGGCAGCGCGACCATCAACAGAAACGACAGGATGAGGGGCAGGCGAGAGCGGCGCCCGGAGACATGGGCGCGCATCTGCTTGGGCGGTATCTGGATAAGTGATACCTTATCTTGCCTCCATGGCAAAAAAGGATGAGGAATACTCTGGAATTTGGATGAAAATAGGCTGTGTTTTATCGGCATTGGCCATTTTGGGGATACTTACCATTATTGTACTTTTTGCTTTCAACTTAATAAGTGGCTTCTAACTTTTTCCTTAAAACTTCACGCTATATTTGCAGCCTTAAAATTCAACTATGAAAGCTGGAATTGTAGGACTTCCCAATGTTGGAAAATCAACCTTGTTCAATTGCCTCTCCAATGCGAAGGCGCAAAGCGCCAATTTTCCCTTTTGCACCATCGAACCCAATATAGGAGTGGTCAATGTGCCGGACAAAAGACTGGAGAAATTGGAGGAATTGGTGAATCCGCAGCAAGTAATCCCCGCTACTGTGGAAATCGTTGATATTGCCGGATTGGTAAAAGGTGCCAGTAAAGGGGAGGGCCTTGGAAATCAGTTTTTAGGAAATATTCGAGAGACCGATGCCATACTGCATGTGCTGCGATGTTTTGACAACGAAAACGTGGTACACGTAGATGGTTCCGTTGACCCCACACGTGATAAAGAAACCATTGATATGGAGCTTCAGTTGAAAGATTTGGAAAGCGTTGAAAAGAAACTTGATAAAGTTAAAAGAGCCGCAAAGACGGGAAACAAAGAAGCACAAAAGGAGGCTGAAACCCTTAATTCCGTAAAGGAAGGACTGGAATCAGGACAATCGGTTCGGGCAATAAAACTATCCGACGAAGCCTATCTGGACTATGTAAAGCCCATGCAATTGATTACGGACAAACCGGTGATGTATGTTTGTAATGTGGATGAGGCCGCCGCCGCAGAAGGTAATGCCTATGTGAAAAAGGTCAGGGAAACCGTGAAGGATGAAAATGCGGAGGTGATTTTTCTTGCTGTGGGTATGGAGGCAGACATCACAGAACTGGAAACCTACGAAGAGCGCCAGATGTTCCTGGAAGATTTAGGGCTCTCGGAACCTGGGTCAGCTAAACTGATTAGGGGGGCTTACAGCTTATTGGACCTAGAAACCTATTTTACCGCTGGAGAAAAGGAAGTTAGGGCATGGACCATAAAAAAAGGGGCTACGGCGCCTCAAGCTGCTGGCGTCATCCATACCGACTTTGAAAAAGGGTTTATTCGTGCGGAGGTGATTTCCTATAAGGATTACGTTACCTATGAAAGCGAGGCCAAAGTCAAGGAAGCAGGTAAAATTCGTGTGGAGGGAAAAGAATATATCGTGCAAGACGGTGACGTGATGCACTTTAGATTTAACGTCTAGTCCCTGAATGTCATAAATTCTAAAATATCACAACTTTTCCGAAAGCGCAATCAATAGTTTTGGGAAATGCGTGCTAGAAACCAATACCGCACCCTAGGTATTCTCCTCGGCATTTTGGGAGTCGTTCTTTTTTCGACCAAGGCGGTTTTGGTAAAATTGGCGTATCGTTATGATATAGACACTTTGGAACTGCTGCTTTTTAGAATGCTTTTTTCCGTTCCTTTTTATGCCATTATCCTTTTGTCCATTCAAGGAAAAAAGAAACAGCTACCTACCCGGAAAGACATGTTTTGGATTGTGGTATTTGGTTTTCTGGGGTATTACATGGCCAGTTATTTTGATTTTTTGGGTTTGAATTATATCAAAGCGGGACTGGAACGCATCATTTTATTTGTGTACCCGACCATTGTGGTCGTTCTTGGGTACATCTTTTTTAAGGATAGGATTTCCAAAACACAAGCCGTTGCCATTGGCATTACCTATGCAGGCGTACTGGTTACATTTTGGAGCGAGATCGATCTTTCTGGAAGTAAAACCCTTTGGGGCGGTTTCTTGGTGCTTTTAAGCGCCATTACCTATGCTTCTTATTTGGTGGGCAGTGGATGGTTGATACCAAAATATGGCGTGATGCGGTTTACCTGCTATTCCATGATCGTTTCGACTTTTTGTGTGGTGGTCCATTACGGTGTTTATGGTAATTGGCAGTTATGGGATTTTCCTGCAATGGTGTATGTATATGGAATTTTAATGGCCATTATCTCAACATTGATCCCTTCATTCCTGGTATCCGAATCCATTAAGAGACTAGGGGCCTCCAATTTTTCCATTTTAGGCAGTTTGGGGCCCGTGTCCACCATTATTTTGGCCTATATCTTTCTTGGGGAGCAGTTGACCTATATTCAACTTTTAGGAATGCTCGTAGTCATTGGAGGGGTGACCTTCTTATCCCTAAAAGTAAAATCAAAAAAATAGGTATGGCACTATCAACAATTCCCCACTTTTTATTGTTGATTACTTTCCCACATCTACATTTTGATTTTTGACCTGAAACTTTATATTAGTCGGGATAATCCCATTTCTCATGGCACAAACCCAATATACCGAAGAAAACATTCGTTCGCTGGATTGGAAGGAGCATATCCGCATGCGCCCTGGAATGTATATTGGTAAATTGGGCGATGGTTCTTCTGCGGACGATGGGATTTACATTTTATTGAAGGAAGTCATTGACAACTGTATTGATGAGTTCGTCATGGGAGCGGGAAAAACCATTGAGATTGCCATCAAAGAGAATGAGGTGAAAGTGCGCGATTATGGACGTGGTATTCCTTTGGGTAAAGTAGTTGATGTGGTTTCCAAAATGAACACCGGAGGGAAATACGACACCCGTGCTTTCAAAAAATCAGTGGGATTGAATGGGGTAGGGACCAAAGCGGTAAATGCGCTTTCCACCTATTTTAAAGTCGAGTCCACACGTGATGGGCAATCCAAAACTGCTGAATTTAATACGGGCAACTTGGTCAATGAGGTTCTGGTGGATTCTTCAAGAAGGCGAGGGACCCTGGTCAGTTTTGTGCCGGATGAAACCATTTTTAAAAAATTCAAATACCGCAATGAGTATGTGGAACGCATGCTCAAAAACTATGTGTACCTCAACCCTGGGTTGACCATTGTATTTAACGGTGAAAAGTACCATTCCGAGAATGGGTTGAAAGATCTTTTGGAAGACAATAACAATCAAGAGGACTTTTTATATCCCATTATCCACCTAAAGGGCAATGATATTGAAGTGGCCATCACCCACAGTAAAACACAGTATAGTGAAGAGTACCATTCCTTTGTCAATGGTCAGCACACCACACAGGGAGGAACGCACCAAGCTGGGTTTCGGGAGGCTATTGTAAAAACCATCCGAGATCACTACAGCAAAAACTTTGATGCCTCCGATGTTCGCAAGTCCATCATTTCAGCAATTTCCATAAAGGTGATGGAACCTGTTTTCGAAAGTCAGACCAAGACGAAACTGGGCTCAACCGATATGGGAGGGGATTTGCCGACGGTACGGACCTACATCAATGATTTTGTGGGACGGTACTTGGACAACTACCTGCATAAGAACCAAGAGGTTAAGGAAGCTATCCAACGTAAAATACTGCAGGCAGAAAAGGAGCGCAAAGAGCTTTCCGGCATTCGAAAGTTGGCCAGGGAACGCGCAAAAAAAGCCAGCCTCCACAACAAAAAATTACGGGACTGCAGAATCCATTTGGGCGATCTCAAAAAGGACCGTCGGTTAGAAAGCACCCTTTTTATTACTGAGGGGGATTCCGCTTCGGGTTCCATTACCAAATCCAGGGATGTCAATACCCAAGCTGTATTCAGTTTACGGGGCAAGCCTTTGAATTCTTATGGGATGTCCAAAAAGATTGTTTATGAAAACGAGGAATTCAATCTGTTACAGGCGGCCTTGAATATTGAGGATTCCTTGGAGGACCTCCGGTACAATAACATTGTAATCGCAACGGATGCCGATGTTGACGGCATGCACATTCGTTTATTGTTAATCACCTTTTTCCTGCAATTCTTTCCCGAATTGATCAAGGAAAACCATCTCTATATCCTTCAAACACCGCTTTTCAGGGTCCGTAACAAGAAAGAAACCATTTACTGTTATTCAGAGGAAGAACGAAGGGCAGCTATTGAAAAACTTTCGGGCAAACCTGAAATAACCCGGTTTAAAGGACTAGGTGAAATATCCCCGGACGAGTTTAAACACTTTATTGGGGATGACATTCGGTTAGAGCCAGTGATGTTGGACAAGGCCATGTCCATAGATCAGTTGCTCCAATTCTATATGGGTAAAAACACACCTGATCGACAAAAATTCATCATCAACAATTTAAAGGTAGAACTTGATTTGGTAGAAGAAAACCAATTGTAAATCAGTCGATAGGATTCCAATGGAAGAGAACGGAGCATTGAACGAAGAACACTTATCCAATAACGAACACCAAGAAGGGGATTCGCTTACAAGGGTGACCGGAATGTACAAGGATTGGTTTTTGGATTACGCTTCCTATGTCATTTTGGAACGTGCCGTACCTGCCGTGGAAGATGGTTTTAAACCGGTGCAACGGCGAATCATGCATTCGTTGAAAGAACTGGATGACGGCCGATACAACAAAGTGGCCAATGTGGTTGGCCATACCATGCAATACCATCCCCATGGCGATGCCAGTATCGGTGATGCCATGGTGCAAATAGGGCAGAAGGACTTGCTCATTGATACCCAAGGAAATTGGGGGAACATCCTTACCGGTGATAGTGCAGCGGCCTCGCGTTATATTGAGGCACGGCTTTCCAAGTTTGCCCTTGATGTCGTTTTCAGTCCAAAAATCACGGAGTGGCAACTATCCTATGACGGTCGAAAAAAAGAACCGGTCAATCTACCAGTTAAGTTTCCATTGCTATTGGCACAGGGGGCAGAGGGGATTGCCGTTGGCTTGTCCACAAAAATACTACCGCACAATTTCAATGAATTGATTGATGCCTCCATTAAACATTTAAAAGGGCAGCGATTCAAATTGTTTCCTGATTTTCCGACTGCCGGAATTATTGATGTAACCAACTATAATGATGGTGTACGGGGTGGTAAAATTAGGGTAAGGGCCAAAGTGGAAAGCTTAAATAAGAATACACTGGTCATTAAGGAAATACCCTTCGGCACCAATACGTCCAGTCTAATCGATTCCATTTTAAAAGCGAATGATAAAGGGAAAATAAAGATAAAGAAAATAGAGGATAACACAGCTGCAGAAGTGGAGATACTGGTACACATCCCCAGTGGCATTTCACCAGATAAAACCATTGATGCACTTTACGCCTTTACCGCTTGTGAGTCTTCCATTTCACCACTTTGTTGCATTATCGAAGACAGCAAACCGGTTTTTCTTGGGGTCAGTGAGGTGTTGAAGCGTTCTACTGACAATACGTTGGATTTGCTCAAGCAAGAATTGGAAATTCAACTCAACGAACTGGAGGAACAATGGCATTTCTCCTCTTTGGAGCGAATTTTTATTGAAAACCGGATCTATCGTGATATCGAGGAGGAAGAGACTTGGGAAGGGGTGATTTCCGCTATTGACAAGGGATTGAAACCCCATACCAAAAACCTAAGGCGCGAGGTGACTGTTGAAGATATCACAAGGCTTACCGAAATCCGAATCAAGCGTATTTCAAAATTTGATTTGGACAAGGCCAGGCAGCACATTGAAAGCTTGGAGGATAAAATTGCCGAGACCAAAAACCATCTAGATAACTTAATTGACTTTGCAATTGACTATTTCAAGGTGCTTAAAAAGAAATATGGCAAAGGACGTGAGCGTCAGTCGGAGATTCGCATATTTGATGATATCGAAGCGACTAAGGTGGTCATTCGAAATACCAAACTTTATGTGAATCGGGAAGAAGGCTTTATTGGCACCTCTTTGCGCAGGGATGAATATGTTACTGACTGTAGTGATATCGACGATATCATTGTCTTTACCAAAAAAGGGGGCATGATGGTTACCAAAGTGGGCTCAAAGACCTTTGTGGATAAGAATATCATCCATGTTGCGGTGTTCAAAAAGAAGGACAGAAGAACGACATATAATCTTATATACAAGGACGGGCGTGGTGGAGCCAGTTACATCAAGAGATTTAATGTCATCAGTATCACTAGGGACAAAATGTACGATCTTACCAATGGCAAGACCAGTTCCGATATTCTTTATTTTAGTGCCAATCCCAATGGAGAGGCGGAGGTAATTACGGTGCACCTCAGGCAGTCGGGAAGTATCAAGAAGTTGAAATGGGATTTGGATTTTGCTGATGTACTGATAAAAGGTAGGGCCTCAAAAGGAAATATTGTCACCAAATATCCTGTTAAGCGTATTGAATTGAAGGAAAAGGGCCTTTCCACCCTAAAGCCAAGAAAAATTTGGTTTGACGAGGTAGTCCAACGACTAAATGCAGATGAACGGGGCGAGCTATTGGGGGAATTTAGGGCAGAAGACATGTTATTTGTGGCCAACCAAAGGGGATTTGTCAAGACCATACCCCCCGACCTTAACACACGTTTTGATGATGATGTGATTGTGTTGGAGAAGTGGAATCCCAAGAAGCCTATTTCGGTAATCTATTACGAGGGCGAAAAAGAACGC
>JBCDBE010000135.1:0-6551 GCA_039184365.1 Bacteroidota bacterium
ATCTGGGTAACCGATCGTTATGGTAAATCCGCTCCAAAAGTCAGTAAGGTTAAAATCGTAAATTACGGTATAGGCTTCCATTTTGAAGGTTTGGTTTCCGATGCCAATTACTTTAAGGAAGTTAGCTATAACAATACCCATCCAATTATGGCTGCGGCTTTAGCCCAACAAAGCGTAATTCATGATGTGGACGGCTCTTTATTGAGACACAAAAAAGAACCTACAAGGCAGAAGGTGAAAATGCACGGAAATCATGGTGGCCATGCTGGTCACATGGCCCGCATCCACAATCAAAAACCTACTGGTTATATCATATATCCCGGGAGTTCATTTTTACGCCATTCTAAGAGCGGTATTATCGCAGCATCAGAAAACTTGTTCTATTCAAAAAGGGAAAATACAGGCACGCTTACCATTGCTACGGGAATGGGACTTACCGATCCCGTTCATGAACATGAGGGTGTCTTTAATGGAATGGGGGTATACCCCAAAACAGGGACACCAAAATATCTTAAAGGCAAAAGCAATAAATACAGTCTAGAAGTAATTGCCGATGAGATGTATACCTTGGATTTTGGAAGTCCAGGAATATCTTTTTTTGATTTTGGTTTTGAATGGGAAGCCCCATCCAAAAAGAGTATTTATCTAAAAATACCATATCCCCACAACCGTCCCGTAGCCATGCGCTCTTTTGGCAATCAATTGTTTTCGGTAAAGGATTATCCCTCCTTAAAAAAGAGCCCCTTGTCTGCGTTTTATTGGGATAAGCAAAACCAAGAGGTCACCTTAAAAATGGTGGCCCAAGACAATTTTGAGGAAATGGTCATCTATTCCAGTGATATTCTTACCGAGATTACCATTGATGGGGAACATGTCCCGTTAAAAATGCGCAGCACTAAAGAGAAGGATAGGCTGCTTTTTGAATACGAAGTGCCAAAAGCCAACAGCTATTCAAAATTTGAAGTATTGGATTACTACGGGAATGTGGTCGAAAAACCTTTTGAGGGAACCGTTCAAGGGTCAAAAAACATCTTGGAAATAGCCTTGGATAGGTATGATTTTAAAACAAAGGTCTACCGTTTTGCCTTAACTGTCGGCAATCAGGTGCACCGAGGACCCATTCACCCGTATTAAAATGAAGGTTTGATTAAAAATCCAAAAAGTTAAATCTTTCTATACGTGCAAAGATATCTTTGAACAACATCATTTTATTGGCTATTTTTCCTATCCAAAATGATTCTAAATAATAGCCATGAAAGCCTTACACTATCCATCATATATACTATGCATCCTCTTTCTTTTTCAATCCTGCTCAGAACCAGGAATCAGTAAAGAGGAAGTCGTTACCAACTATGCCAATATGGTATATGAGTCGTATGACGACAGTTATCAATCAGCTCTTAAAATGGAAACCGCCATTGCCGCTTTTTTAAAAAATCCTTCAGAAGCGGGGTTGGAAGCTGCTAAGATAGCGTGGCTTGAAGCACGTGAGCCCTATGGCCAAACAGAAGTCTATCGTGAAACCAATAGCCCCATTGATGTGGAAGAAAGTGAAATCTCGCCATGGGGAATAGCCAATGAAGCCCAAATGAACGCTTGGCCCATTGATGAAAGTTATATTGATTACGCTGAAGAAGGTACGGAAGGTCATGCGGGACTGTACACTAGTGTTATTGCCGATACTTCCATGGTGATTACCAAAGAACTGCTAAAAGACCTCAACGAAAAAGACACGGATAAGTCCATCAGCACAGGTTGGCATGCCATAGAATTTTTGCTTTGGGGACAAGACCTCAGCCTTCCAGAACTGGACCAACCGGGAATGCGCGAATACACGGATTATACCACAGCGCCAAATGCCGAACGTCGAGGTCAATATCTAAAGGCGGTAACGGAACTCCTGGTATCGGATTTAAAAAAATTAGTGGATACCTGGGCCGAAGGAGGAACCTATCGAACGGTTTTTGAAAGTTTGGAAACGGATCAGGCCCTGGCCCAATTGGTCCACGGCACCTTTTTTATGTCCGGGGATGAGTTAAGCTCAGAACGTATGATAGCCCCTGTGGATTCTACAGATGGAGTTGACGGTTCCGGACAGGAAGACGAGCATTCTTGTTTTGCGGACAATACCCATCGTGATATTTATGTAAATATGTTAGGCATCAACAATGTGCTCTTTGGCACTTACGGTACTGTTAGAGGGCCTTCGTTCTATGACTTGGTCAAACAAACGGATGCCGAGCAGGCCACAAAACTAAAAGCGGCTGCCGATAAGGCCATGGGTCAAGTACAAATCATTGCTAATCACGAGCAACCCTTTGACTATTTGATTACCCAGGAGTCCTCTTCAGATGCTGAATTTGGGCCTGTAATGCAATCCGTAGTGGCCCTACAGGAATTGGGTGATCAAATCAGTGTTTCAGCGAACACTATCGGCATCAGCTTGCGATAAGCTACTTTTTGTAAGAGCCCTCGAAAATCAATACCTTTGTAAAGAAGGAGTGACCGCCCAAATCCCAATGAGTATTCGTTGGGATTTGTAGGTTTAAAAAGACGCTATGAAGAGGCTCCCATTACAACTATTTCTTTTAGCCTTCCTCATCTTGGGGTGCAGGTCAGGTGAAGAGCAATATCTTGCCGTCTATGAAGAGGGTGAGGAACTGTTGGTGGGGAACCTTGGCGTAAATTCCCGAAGTTCCAACGCCTTTGGTTTTGAAGTCCCTGGACTAAGTTTTCAGGAACAGGCAAAATTTGCTGTGGGCAATTCCCTTTTTAATCAGTCATGGGTATCTTCACCAGCATCTACGACAGCCCGGGATGGCCTGGGACCTACCTTTAATGCAAGGGCATGTGCTGCCTGCCATTTTAAGGATGGGCGTGGAAAACCACTACTAATTGATGAAAATACCACAGGGTTTTTAATGCGCCTTAGCCAAGAAGGGACCGATGCCTATGGGGGGCCCTTGGGGCTAGAAAACTACGGGGTCCAGATTCACGACCGAAGTAACCGGAACGTCCCCTTCGAAGCCAAAATAGGGATTCGCTATGATACCATCTTTGGCCAATATGCAGATGGAACGCCCTACACGCTATACAGACCTATCTACAACTTTAAAGAAGAAAATTTTGGGGAAATTAAAAATGTAATGACCTCCCCGCGTGTTGCCCAGCAGACCATAGGCATGGGGTTCATCAGCGCATTACCGGATAGCGAGATCCTAAAATATGCCGATGAATTTGATACAGATGGGGATGGTATCTCGGGGCGACCCAATTATGTTTGGAATTTTGATACCAATGAAAAGGATTTGGGCAAATATGGTTGGAAAGCAAATGCACCGACCTTAAAAACACAGATTGCCAGTGCTTTTCACGGGGACATGGGCCTGACCAATCCTGTTTTTCCTAACGAAGATTGCCCTGATGCCCAGGTAGACTGTAACCAAGCCCCAAATGGGGGTGAACCCGAAGTGACGGAAAGACAGTTGGAACGGGTATTGTTCTATCAAGCTGCCTTATCGGTACCCAATAGGAGAAATGCCAAAGATGAAAATGTACTGAAGGGAAAAGCCTTGTTCAATAAATTGAATTGTGTAGGGTGCCACGCTGTTGACCAAGTAACGGGGCCTTTTCCGGTCAATCCACTTTTAGAGGGAATAAAGATCAAACCCTATTCCGACTTTTTGTTGCACGATATGGGTGAAGACTTAGCGGACAATCGGCCAGATTATGAAGCCAACGGACGGGAGTGGCGCACACAACCTTTGTGGGGTATTGGATTGATTCCTTCCGTGAACAAGCATACCTATTTCTTACACGATGGCCGAGCGCGAAGTATTGAAGAGGCCATCCTTTGGCACGGTGGCGAGGCGGAACAGAGTAGGGACCAATTCAAAAAATTACCCGAAAATCAACGCAAACAACTCTTGGCCTTTATCAATTCGCTGTAACTTTGAAATCATGGGAAAAATCCGAATCGTATTTGGTGTCGTACTTTTGGTTTTAGTTGGTGCATGTAGTGAAAAATCAAAGGAAAAAACGTTCAATGTCGACCTTTTTCTGAAGGAAATCACGAAAAATGTCATCCTTCCCACCTTAAATGATTTCAAAAATGAAGCTGAGTTGCTTTCCAAAGAAACAGCTACTTATGCCAAGGCCCCAAATTTGGATCAATTGGAAAAGTTAAAAAAGCAATGGATCAAAACGGCCTACGCTTATGAGCGCACCTATAATTTTCATTTTGGTCCTGCCAAGTCCCGGTTTTTGCATCGCGCCATTTACAATTGGCCAACAGTACCAGAAACCATCGAGAACCTGTTGGTGTCCAATGAAATCAATGAGCAGACCATGGCCAAGGCAAGTCCACAGATAAAAGGGCTCGCTGCTTTGGAGTACCTACTTTTCAAGGAAGATAGCGCCACCCTGAATAAAGAAATGATAGAATATGAACAGCGTAGGACCTACCTTTTGGAAGGTGCTAAATTTTTGGAAGCACAGGCCAACCGACTCGTTGCTATTTGGGCTCCAGGAGGGGAAAATTACGCCGCCACTTTTGTGGCAAATAAAGCTACGGGGATAAACAATCCTTTTAACCTATTATTTAATGGCCTCTACAATGCGGCCAATACGGCTAAGGTGACAAAAATTGGAAAACCTGGTGGCCTTGAAAAATCCCCACGTACAAATCCACAAAAAGTACAAGCGCCCTATAGTCATGAATCGCTGGCTTTGACCTTGGCATCCGTAGCAGTTATTGAGGAGGTTTTCTTTAGCACCGACCACCCTAATATTTCACAATACCTTAGCTCCGTATCCGAAGATGAATTGACCAACCAACGCATAAAAACAGCAATTGACGAAATTAAGGATGCCATCAAGGCAATCCCGGTTCCCTTGCAGGAGGCAGTGGACACTTACCCGGAAGAAGTAGAAAACCTTCATTTAAAACTCACCGCCCTTAACATTTGGATGGGCGTTGATGCCAGAAGTATGCTGTCCGTTATCATCACATCAACGGACAACGATGGGGATTAAAAGTTTGAGGCCATGACTCTTTTTAAAAAAATAAAATCAAAACAAGGCATATTGGTGCTCATAACATTGCTTACCACAAATCTTGCGCTTGCGCATGTAAAGTGGTTTTCTGGCTTTGATTTCCTTGACAAATCCCAAACCATGGAAGAGGTTACAACACCTACCTATTGGTTACTTACAGCACTTAGTTTGGTCGTCATTTCACTATTGATCGTATTGGATAATAAGATCAATGATTTTGCCATTTCAAAAAAGTTTAAAAATTGGCTGGATGGAAAACAAAAATATAGCAAGGATGTTATAAGAATAGCCATGTTCACGGTATTGTTTGTGTCTTGGGTCAACAATACGGTATTGACACCAGAACTAAATGCTGAAAATAACTGGATTTCTTGGGTTCAGTTCTTTATCGCCCTGCTGCTACTGGTTAAAACAGCCGATGCCATTTCAGGATTTCTACTGCTTGGGCTATACCTCTATTGTGGGTTTCAATATGGGTTCTTTTATATGTTGGACTACTATCACTTTATCGGTATAGCAATTTATCTGATTACCATTGGTTCCAAAAACAAAAGAATAGCCAATGTTGGAATTCCCGCCTTATACATCACCTTGGGCCTGGCCTTGATTTGGTTGGCTTTTGAAAAATTATACTATCCTACCTGGTCTAAGGTGTTATTGGAACAAAACCCCAATCTTGCCTTTGGACTGCCACATGATTTTTTTGTACAGGCTGCTGCATTTGTTGAAATAGGTCTTGGTTTTATGCTTTTGTTTGGGGCTTTGGGAAGAACACTTGCGGCCGTTATAACACTTGTTTTTATACTCACCGCTACGGCCTTTGGAAAAGTTGAAGTGATTGGCCACACCTCCTTACACGCGATGCTCATCGTTTTTATTTTGGAAGGCACAGGTAAATTTTATAAAACACCTGTTAAACGATTGGGAACAACTTGGAAAAAAATACTTGCCGGGAATTTATCTTACCTATTTATCACACTTTTAGCCCTGTTTATGTATGGGATTATAGATAATGTCCAATATAACATTGCTTTGGAAGATGCTAAGAGCAATGCACCAAGGTCACAACACGTATCAAGAATGGTAGATGTTTCAAATACGGATACCATACCAAAAATCACCCTAATGGAAGTGATAGCAGAAAAGCATAAAATGGGTCATAATTTACATGTTGAATTGGATAATTGGAGATTTACACCGCAGCAGACAGGCAATGCGTATAACGAAAATCAAGGTCATATCCATGTATACGTCAATGGAAAAAAACACGGGAGGATGTATTCCAATTGGTATTTCCTTGGCGATTTAAAAAAAGGAAAAAATAGGATATCCATTACCCTAAACGGAGACGACCATACGGCATTTACCATTGGTGAAAAGATGATTGGCGCAGAGAAGGAGATTAACGTCCAATAAAATGCACTATAGTATTATTGTTTTCGCCATGGCATTTCCAACTGCCAAATCCATTATGTTTTCCTATACCATTCACTAAA
>JBCDBE010000136.1:0-6166 GCA_039184365.1 Bacteroidota bacterium
AGAAGACATCGCCGAAATCATCCATTTTGTGGTAACAAGACCTTCCTATGTAAACATTGCCGATTTGTTGGTATTACCAACCGCTCAAGCCAGTTCAACAATTCTGAGGAAGGAGTCATGATTAATAAGCGATTGCTTGTTAAAAATCTCCTGGCCCATAACGACGAAAACAGTTTTTATGACAAAAAGCGTTTTATTTCCATTGGTGAAAAAGAAGGCAAGGCCAAATTTTTAAAACACGTTTGTGCCCTTGCCAATAGCAACCCTAAGAACAACTCATTTATCGTTGTTGGCGTAGAGGACGAGGAGAATAAAATTGTTGGGGTAGATTTCTTTGATGATAGCAAGATACAGAACTTGGTGAACGCCTATTTGAATAACCCTCCTATGATTTCCTACGAAAACATTCCTTTTCCGCATCTGTCCGAGGGGAAAGTTGTAGGCTTGGTCACCATTAAATCGAACGGTAAGGTCTGTTCCCTCCGTAAGAATATTTGGAAATATTATGGTGGAGCAATTTTCTTTCGAGAGGGAAGCATTAGCCTTCCCAAGGCATTCGATATTGAATTAAAAGATATCAATTTAGCAAAGGTCACTACGATTGAACAACATGCCAGGAACAATATTGAACTTACATTGGATGGCGTCATTGATTTTATCAACAATCATCATGCAAATCTTACGAGCGATTATAAGGTGTTTAAGGAACAGTTTGTGGTGTGTTGGGCAGGACATAAAAAAAAGGTAAAGGACAATACCTATTATTCAAGGGTGGATATTGAATTGATAAACGAACAGGTAAAATTGTTCTATTCAACGCTGGATGAAGTTTCCATTCACTATGATGATTCCATCTTTACCATCCTTGAATACGTACAGCTAGGCTTAGGGAAAGAGCAGAGATATTACCCATTGGAGGAGGTATCCATCATATTCATGGACAATGGGAGTTACCGTATGGATAGTGACCTTGTTTTTGACCCACCACAGTTTGACAAAAAAACACTATTTCATATCTATAACAGTAATAATGCACTGGTACGTAAACTGGAAAACAACATCAGGTTGACCCCGGCGGAAAGAACAGATCTAAACTATCTTCCCGATTCCTATCTTATTTGTTATCTAAATGGTTTTGAAGAAGCCAAGGAGCAGATGGAATATGTAAGCCCCATCTTAAAGCAACGGGACAGGAAGGTGTATCAGTCCCTTAAACTTGCTCAACGTATTCTTAGAAAGGTACGCTACAATTAATCCATTTTTTTGAGCCAGAACAACTGATAAGGGGCTATGTTCAAGTAACCTTTTCGGAAGGATTTTCTTTTATCGGATACTAGGTCAAAGACCACATTGGCCTTGCTGTATCCCAATTGCTTTATCAACAGCGCATCCAATGGGTGGGTCCTTTCATCAAAATTGGCAATGATCAAAATTCCGGTATTGTGCCCATCCGGACGTTCAAAAACAAAGAGGTGTGGGTTCGTTGAATGGTGGACCACCAAATTGTTACTATCAGTAAAAGCCGTAGTTTCCTTTCGTGTTGCGATAAGTTCCCTTAGTCTATTAAAAATAACTCCTTGGACATTGTTTTTGTATTGGAGGGTATCAACTAAATCCCAATTCTTTCTAGGTCGGTTTACCCAACGATTATCTCCTTTTTTATCCTTCTCCTCTAGAAACGAGTAATCGTTGAGAGTTCCAATTTCATCGCCTGCGTAGATCATGGGAATGCCTCCGTAAGCGAGGATAATTCCATGGAGCATCACAATCTTATCAACGGCTTTTTTTATTGATTCCTTGTCCTTGTCCCCCATCGCCTTTTCCAAACCGAGCAAAGATGCCGCACTACCTGAAATTCTACCATCCCCGGTTTTGGGATTGTACATAAACATTAACCCTTTTGCTGGGGACCATTCCAGATGTTGACAATAGTAATCCAATAAAAATTGGCGGTGTGCCCTTGGATTCCAGCCTAGTTCTTGGATAAATTGATCGCTCAATCCCAGCCCAATATCATCATGGCAACGAATGTAATTGATCCAAGTAGCGGGTAATGGCTTTATGGGCATGTTGAACAAGCTCTTGTAAAGCAAAGCCGTTTTTTTTGTGGCTATGGAATTCCATAAAAGCGCCATCAAGGAAGCGTTATAGGCCGCTTCACATTCATTGCCCTCCCTATTTCCTTCACCAAAATATTTAATGATTTCCTCTGGAGCCACAATGGCTTCGGCCAATAGAATGGAACCTGGAGCCACCACTTGAAGACAAAGACGGAACAGGGTGACCAGGGTATGTGCCTCTGGCAGGTTCTGTGAAGTAGTGTTCATTTTTTTCCAGAGAAAAGCCAGGGCGTCCAATCGAATGACATCTGCCCCCATATTGGATAAGGCAACTAGATTCTCCAGCATTTCAAGGAAAACCTCTGGATTTCTATAGTTGAGGTCCCATTGATATGAATTAAAGACGGTCATCACCCACTTTTCCATTTCCGGGATATAAGTAAAATTTCCCGGTGAGGTCTCCGGGAAAACTTCAGGAAGACTTCTTTCAAACGCATTGGGAGTAGTGCGGTCGGTATAGGTGTAGTAGTATTTCTGATATTTGGAATTCCCATCTTTTGCCGCCCTAGCCCATTCATGTTCATCCGATGTGTGGTTCGCTACAAAATCCAACATCAAATACATTTTTCTTGAGCGGAGTTCTTCTGTTAAAAGTTCCAAGTCTTCCCTAGTCCCGTATGTAGCATCTATCTCGGTGTGACTATTTACCGCATAACCCCCATCATTTTCATTTTTTGGCCTGGTGGTAATAGGCATTAAGTGCAGAAAATTGACACCTAATTCCTTAAAATAGTCCAATCTGTTTTGTAGACCCTGTAAATCTTTATTGAAAAGGTCCACATAGAGCTGCATCCCCACAATTTCTTGGGATTTATACCAATTTACATTGCTCACCCTTTTTAAGTCTTGTTCCTTTAGAAAATCTGGTCTGATGGAAAATAATTTTGACAGTTTCTGGACCAATTTTTTAAACTGGGCAAGATGTAGCTCTTCTGGATAAAGTGAAAAGAAAAATTCTTGTATCAATCCAAGGTTGGTGTAAAGGCGTATATCAAATTGATCTTCCTTGTTCTTGGTTCTATCCTTGGTAACCAATAGATGGTGCAATTCTGCTTGGTTCATTCTATGAATCCAACTGATTTAATGTAGGAAGGGCAACAATTGCCCCGTATTGGGTGGTGGTCAGTGCCCCCGCTTTATTCGCTTTTTCAATCATTGCTGTCAAGAGCTCTTTATCATCAAAAATGGTATTGAAATTATCCAATTCTGAAATTTGAAATAGGAGGCATCCAATAAAGGCATCACCAGCTCCGGTAGTATCCACTGGAGCAACTTTTATGCTGGGGACTAGTTTGGAGAACCCTTTCATACTTATATGAGTGCCGTCCCTACCCAAGGTCACCGTTATGATTTTTGCCCCTATTTCGTGCAGGCATTCACACGCCTCCGCTACGGTTTCCTTACCGGAAAGCAATAGGGCTTCTTCGAGGCTGAACTTGCAAAGGTGTGATTTCTCTACATAAGGAAGGCACTTTTTTATAAAGCTTGACTCGTTTTCTTTCCAAAGGTCGCCTCTAAAGTTAGGATCAAAGCTAATTAAGGAATCTTGGGTCAACGCGTCAAACAGATAGTGGTTATAGGCTTCTTCCAATGCCCCACCTAGAAGGGCTGTTGCAGCTCCAAAGTGGACCAAGCTTTTATGGAAGTGTTTTTTTATGGAAGTGTCATATTTCAATTCCTTATCAGCACCCCTACTAAAAACAAAGTCGCGTTCCCCGTCATCGGACAATGACACAAAAGCTAGTGTTGTAAACGTCTTTGAACGTTGGGCCATGGAAACATCCACTTCCTCATCTTTAAGCACGTCAAGCAAAAAGGTGCCAAAAGGGTCTTTCCCAACACAACCAATAAAATGGCTCTTCCCACCTAATTTAGAGATGGCACAAGCCACGTTTGCCGGTGCTCCACCAGCCTTTTTGGTGAAATCGTTGGCCTTGGTCAAATCACTTCCTTGATTTTCCGCTACAAAATCAATTAAAAGCTCACCAATACAGAAGACCTTAGTCATATACTATGAAGAATGATTAGAGGGCAAGGTACAGAAATTCATAGTAAAACACCTAGCTTAAAAACTTTACCTTAATTTATTCCAGAACGTCTTGATAGTTTTTATTATTGCGAAAAATTTTACATGCGCAAACTTGTAATTGGAGACGTTCATTCAGGCTTGAGGGCCTTGGAACAAGTGTTGGAAAGGGCAGAAGTGACAAAAAATGACCATCTGATCTTTTTGGGGGATTATGTAGATTCTTGGAGTGATGCTTTTGAAACGGTCGAATTTCTAATCACTTTGGGTAATACCCACCATTGTACTTTTATTAGGGGCAATCACGACGAACTTTGTCGCGAATGGATGTTTACCGGAGAAGAAAACCCGCAATGGCTGGCTCATGGCGGGATGGCCACAAGGGATTCCTATAGAAGAGCAGGAAAAGAAAAATGGGAAGCGCATTTTGAGTTTTACGATAACCTTGAGAATACCTTATTGGATGATGACAATCGCTTATTCCTTCATGCGGGCTTCACCAATTTAAAAGGGATTGCGTACGAATATTTTGAACAGTTGTTCTATTGGGACAGAACGCTATGGGAGTTGGCTAAATCATTGGACCCAAACCTTTCCCTTGATAATCCCAACTATCCGAAAAGACTGACGCACTACAAGGAAATTTTTATAGGGCATAGCCCATTGTCAAAAACAGGACACGCAGAACCAACAAACTTTGCCAATGTTTGGAATGTGGACACAGGAGCAGCTTTTAAAGGGCCATTGACCATAATGGATGTCGAAACGAAAGAATTTTGGCAAAGCAACCCGGTATACACTTTTTATCCCAATGAAAATGGAAGGAATTAAAAGGACCAACATTTGCTTGCCTTTTGAAGCGCATAACATGGAGTACTAAAATTTTCCTGCCTTGTGCTCATCTTGCCATTTTACTAAATTCTTCCATTTTCCTTCGTAGGCCATTTTAGCTTGCATGGGCCAGGAAGAGGGGTCGTGAATACGGTAACGCTCACCACCGGAATTCAATACTTCTTGACATTGATCAACGGTGGCCTCAGAAAGCGCTTTCCATGATTTAATATCAAAATTGTGGAATAATGCTTCAATTTTTGGACCGATGCCTTCGACAATTTTGAGGTCATCTTGCTTGATTCTTTTTCCAAAGGCTGCTTTTGCCACCATAGCATCAAATACCATTGCAGGGGGGGTAGAGGCCAATGGGGAATCAGGAGCAGTACCCTTTGGTGTTTGGCTACCTAGTTTTTTATTACATGCCTCCAATTCTGCTTGTAGTTTTGCATTTTCATCCTCCAATGCTTTTAGCTCAGAAGAAGTATCAATTACTTCTGCCCTTCCTCTACCCCATAGATATCCCAAAAGGGTACAAATGACACCGACCAAAAGTAGAATCAACCAATACCAGAGAGTATCAAAATTCATTTGTCAAAAGTTTATATCCATTGTTTATCTTGGGGCAGTTACCGTAGACCGGTTTCTCTACCTACCTTTTTCCATAAGCTTAAGATCAATTGGCAATTACTATATGGGACGAAGTAAGGAAACATTCCTATCGTTAGGGTAATATTCATTCCAATGGGATAGAATAGATTTCTTTTCATTGCACTAGGTGTTCATGTTTGGCCCAATAAATTATTAAAAAAGATTGTAAAATGTTAATTTTTCATAAGGAAAGTATTAAATAACAACCGAAGGGTACTATTTTATCGTAGATAGAAAATAACGGGAAAAAACACTTTTCTTACCAATTATACAGTATTCCTTGCAGAAGATAATTTTAAACAAAGAATACCGATAGAATTATAAGAAATTTATAGAATCAAAATAATATAGATGCCCTATTTCTCCCGACAAAGTTCCGGCATTGAAATAGGGTTTACAATAGTTAAGTTTGAGTTAGTTAAGTTGGTTTTAAAACCGTTGCACTTTTCGGGGGCAGCGGTTTTTTTATAAATCGAACTTAATTCCTTGCGCCAGGGGCAACTCAGTCGTGTAATTGATGGTGTTGGTTTGTCGCCTC
>JBCDBE010000137.1:0-6131 GCA_039184365.1 Bacteroidota bacterium
ATAACCATGACAGTAACTGCTTTCCTGATGTTGGCCTTGACGGTTTCCAACTTTTTTGCCACACCAAAATATGAAACCTCAGGAACCATTGCTTTGGACAAACCCCAGGGTTTTTTCGAGGTCTTCATTTCTTTTTTCAAAAAACCAAACATTGGAATTGCGCTTGCCTTTATCCTCACCTATCGGTTGGGGGAATCACAATTGGTCAAAATGGCGGCCCCTTTTTTACTGGACCCACTGGAAAAAGGTGGATTGGCGTATTCAACAGAAAAATTAGGAACCATTTTCGGAACGGTTGGAGTCATTATGCTTTCCATTGGAGGTATTTTAGGTGGTATTCTTATTTCAAGGGATGGCCTTAAGAAATGGATGTTACCCATGATTTTATCGTTAAACGTACCCAACATTCTGTACGCAGTTTTGGCTTGGACACAAACAACCGGTACATGGGCCGTAACTGCGACCGTCGTCTTTGAAAAGTTTGGGTATGGTTTTGGGTTTGCGGCTTTCTTAATGTACCTTATCTACATGGCCGAAGGAAAATCAAAAACATCGCACTATGCCATTGCTACTGGATTTATGGCCTTGGGGATGATGCTACCGGGTATGCTCAGCGGGTTTATGCAGGAGTGGCTAGGGTATAGTGGATTTTTTATATGGGTAGTTATTGCGGCGCTTCCAAGCCTGTTTTTACTTCCTTTTTTGAAATATCCCGCCGATTATGGTAAAAAAGGAAATTCAGATGCCTAAATTTCCTTCCGGTAACGCCCTAAGTACAAAGCAAAAAGTAGGGCAATTGTTTATGCCCGCTGCTTTCATCAATGATAGTGAAGAGGAAATCCAAAAACTGGAGCAACTGATCAAGGACCATCATCTTGGCGGCCTTTGCTTTTTTCATAGCCGCGCCAGTGCTGCTACCAATTTTGAAGGAAAAAAACAGGTTATTCATAATGAAAAAAGTTATGATCGCTTACAATATCTCATAGAACGCTATCAGAAAGCAGCCACTTATCCGCTATTAATTGCTATTGACGCAGAATGGGGTCTGGCCATGCGCATTGAAAACACGCTACAATATCCCTATGCCATTACCTTGGGAGCCATGCGGGACCAAGAAGATTTGGTGTTCCAGGTAGGTAAGGGAATTGCACAAGACTGCAAAAAAGCGGGAATTCACTGGAATCTCTCCCCTGTGGTGGACATCAACTTGAATCCGGACAATCCAGTTATCGGGTACCGATCATTTGGAGACAATAAACATCGGGTGACCGAATACGCCCAAGCTTACATAAGGGGAATGCAATCGGAAGGAATCTTAAACTCCATTAAGCACTTTCCTGGACATGGCGATACGGCAACCGATTCCCATTTGGGGCTCCCCCTCATTAACAAAACCCAATCCGAGCTTTTAAAGAACGAGCTGTATCCCTTTATCCAATTGATGGGTGACACCTTGGATGCTGTGATGGTTGGGCACTTATGCGTTCCAGCCCTATCCAATGGAAAAAAAATAGCATCCTCCGTTTCAAAGGAAATCATGACCGATTTTTTACGAAAAGAATTGGGATGGGATGGTGTAATCATTTCCGATGCCTTGAACATGCATGCGGTTTCCAAGGATTTTCCGAATAAAGGGGGAGTGGAATACGCTGCTTTTGAGGCAGGTAACGATGTACTTTGTTTTGCCGACAACGTGGCAGAGGGCATTCAAATTATTTCCGAAAACTGCAGCACCGAAAGAATTGAAGAAAGTTTCCATCGATTATGGAAACTTAAGAAGAAAGCGCATAACCCTTCAACCCAAATATCGGAGCAAATCCCCTTTGAAGGTCTTATGGGAGACTTGGCGGAGGAGTCGCTTACCTTACTGAAAGGAGACGGCACTGAAATGCATTCTTTTCACGAAAACGGTTTTGACTTTGTCCAGTTTGGAGAACCAGGTGGTCTTTTCTATACCCAATTCAACGGCCACAAAAACACAAATGGAAACGTACTCATTAGTATCGTCCCGCGTCAAGTAAAGCCCAAAGGTACTTTTGGATTTAACAAAGACGAGATACAAAAGATACATGAGCTATTGGAAACCAAGGAGACCTTCATATATCTCTTTGGAAACCCATTTGTACTCAATTTGATTCCATGGAGAAAAGCCAAGGTCGTGGTAGTAGCCTATCAAGATTTTACTGTTTTTCAAAAGCATGCCATTAACCATTTCAATGGTGAGGTCAAGGCAAAGGGAAAATTACCGGTCACCCTAAAAACTGACCTTTCATGAAGAACGACATCTTAAATTCATGGAAGAAGAATGCCGAAGAATGGAATGCGATGATAGAGGGCAAAAACATCCCTTCAAGAACATATACTGACAAAGCCATTTTGGAAGCAATTAAATCGTTTAGGCTCAAAAAAGTGGCCGACCTAGGTTGCGGTGAAGGATGGCTTTGCCGGGAAATGAGCAAAAATCAAATTGAAGCCGTAGGATTCGATGCAACAAGAGCATTACTTAAGATAGCAAAGGAAAAAGGAAACGAAACATATCATCCGTTGGAATTTGGGGAAATTATAAAAGGGCGACCGTTACCAAAGGCACCTTTTACCGGTGCCGTCTTCAATTTTTCACTATATCAAAAAAACCATCTGGACCTGCTTTTTCAGGAAGTATTGAACTCGCTTGACCGCAAAGGAATATTACTGATCCAGACCCTTCACCCCTTTGATTTGATAGCCAATGGATTCGGATATCGTTCACAATGGCTTCGAGATTCCTGGAAGGGGCTACCGGGTAACTTTGAGGATGGTCATTCCTGGTACGCCCGTACCATGGAAGATTGGATTGAATTGATTTCCAAAATTCCCCAAATTTCATTTAAGATTCATGAGGTAATCAATGACAAGGGGAAACCCCTTTCGCTATTGATCATTTTAAAAAAACGACATGGAAAAATTTAAGGTTTTGGGATTAATGTCGGGCACCTCGCTGGACGGCTTGGACTTGGCCTATTGCCATTTCTGGAATAAAGAAGGTACGTGGAACTTTGAAATTAGGCAGTGTGGAGCGGTTTCCTATGATCAACGCCTTTTTGAACAATTGAAAAATTCGATTCATTTATCCGAAGAGGAACATCTGCAATTGCATTATACCTATGGAGTTTGGTTGGGACAACAGGCTAGGGATTTCATTGAAAAACACCGATTGGAGATTGATTTTATTGCTAGTCATGGGCACACCTCCCACCATCGCCCTGAGGAAGGTATCACCTTTCAGCTGGGGGATGGGCAGCAACTCGCCAATGCATCAGGCACAAAAGTTATCTGCGACTTCAGAACCCTTGATGTTTCCCTGGGAGGAGAAGGGGCACCACTGGTACCTATCGGCGATCACCTACTGCTGTCGGAATACCCGTTTTGCTTGAACCTAGGCGGTATTAGCAATATCTCGTTTCAAAAAGCAGGGAAACGTATAGCTTACGATATAGGCATGGCGAATATGCCACTCAACTATCTCACGGAACAAATCAACCTAAAATACGATAAAGGTGGAGCCTTAGCCCGCTCCGGAGAGTTGATACCACAGCTTTTGGATAATCTCAATGCGCTGGAGTATTATGAACTCCCTTACCCAAAGTCCACAGGTTATGAATGGTTCTCATCCAAAGTAAAACCGTTATTGGAACGATCAAAAACAGAAACAAAAAACCTTCTCCATACCCTAATTCACCATAACTGTGAACAAATTGCAAAGGCTATTGAAAATGAGGAACCTGATGGCAAAAGTTGGGTTTTGCTTACTGGGGGCGGGGCTTTAAACGATTTTTTCGTTGAAACGCTTCAAAAGAAATTAGGTAGGATTGGTGAAGTGATCATTCCCCCAAAGAAATTCATCGAATACAAGGAAGCCATGGTTTTTGCTTTTATGGGCGTTCTCAAACATCTTGGGGCAACCAATGTATATGCATCCGTAACCGGAGCCAAAAGAAATTCTTCCAGTGGGGTAATCTTTAATCCACAATGACCCGATTTTCCCAATTTCTTTTGTGGTCATGACTGGACCAGGACAAAACTCCCATAACTGCTAAACTGGCTACCAAAAGATTAGCGAAAAAAGCAATTATTTTCCCATAAGTCCGCCAATATGTAGGTCAGCATTCGTCGAAATGATCTTGTCGTCCAGTTTGGAGTCTTCATACTGGATATAAATACGCTGAGTGTCCACTTCTTCCAAGGTGTATTGGTTTTACGGATTGTAATACAACGCTTTACCGTTGGGTTTAAATCAATGCTAGTGGAATCAAAACATGGATGTAGTAAACACCCAGGTACAGTTCGGGTTCAGCCTTAAAAAAACAACTACAATGGTCTTGGGCGGTTTTTATATCAAGCGTCTTAAATGTTAGGGCCTGGAAACGTTTCTTCGACAACTGCTATGGCATGGTTTGCGGTTAAAATAGATTGGGCTGGTGTGGACACCGCCTGAAAATCCTCATATATGCTTTCCATTTCCTCCTCAAAAATCCTGGAACAACGGGCATTGGCCACTACAAAAACCACCAGACCAGCTATTCGACCAATGCTATTGTAGAGAACTAAAATGTTCTTTTTAAACGTACTTTTCGGCATTGCCGCTAGCCAATGTTAAAACAACAGCCCTGACCAAAAACAATGATCAGGGCTATTGCTTGAAGGATATGTACAATATTACCCTACTCTACAACCTCTTCGGTGGTCAACGATAATAATGCCTTGGCATAATTGCCATCGATATCTGCACCCTCGGTAGCGGTGCCAGTTTCGGTATCTATAATGTAAACCCCTGAGTATTCGGCGTTGTTTACCCCTAAATAGACCTTACTACCATCAATCATATGTGGACTGTTCCAGCCTCCACCACAAAGTGGTACATTATCCAATAACGTGAATGTGCCTGTGGTTAAATCAACAATACCTGTAGAAATTAGAGGAGTAGCCAAAGTTGGGGCATAGTTACCCCAAAGGTAAAGTTCAGATTCTTCTTCAAAAGTTGCACGTACAACGGCTTTACCATTGGTGGTGTAGAACATATCGTTGATTTTTAATCCACCGCTTATACTTTCAAAATCGATATAGAAATCGTCATCAAATTCGGTTTCCCCGTTTTTAATTCTCAAAATTGCAGAATTGTTTTCAGGTACGGGAGCATAGCCCGAAGCAATTGAAGATGGTGAAAAGGTGTAAATATCCCCATTTTCATCTTCCAAAAGGCCATTAAAAGCGTAGTATCTTGATATGTTTGAAGCCCTATCGTCTTCAATGACTTTCACAAATTCCAATCCAGGATAGGTATAAATGCCCACCCTCGCTTTGTTTGCATCAGGGGTGGAGAAAGTACCGCTGGCAGACATCATATAATATGAAACATATAGGTAGTCCCCTCTTACATGAATGTCCGATGGAAAAGCAATAAGGTCATTTTCATCTCCTTCGCCCAAACCATCACCATCGCCATCAACATCGACATAACCAGCAGTGGTTGTAATGGAATACGTAACCTCCATGGCATCGGTATCCACTATGGAAATGATCTTATCGGCCAATCCCGATCTTGGTGAGGTAATGAACACCATCGTACTAGCGTCAACAAAAGTTGCGGCATATGCGTCATCGGTAGTAAAAAAGCTGTTGCCTTTTGTAAGTGCCCCGTCAACAACCTCATAACTTGTAAATTCCGGAGCGGTATTATACCCCAATGTGATGATTTGGTCTTCTCCCTGAAGATATGCCATCCAAGCAGGTTGCTCAAAACCATTATCCACCGGTGAAATTACCCCTTCTTCAAAACTATCTGCATTGGTTAATATCTCAACCGTTGGGTCAGAACCAAATTCAATACCGGAGAAATACCTTGTCACCAATTGCGTCTCAGGTTCAATTTCTTCTTCCTCTTCTTCTACTTGTTCTTCTTGTAGGACATCGCTCTCACTGTCATCATCACTACAGCTTACCACTGCGGTTCCGAATACCAATACCATAAAAAATGGCAATAGATTTAATTGTTTCAAAATCATGATTTGAGTTTTAAAATAAATGGTTAATTAATAAAATAGCGTAACTTAAAATTGAAGGTTCTTCCAGGTCTCAGTTGCTGGAAGTTGTCG
>JBCDBE010000138.1:0-6044 GCA_039184365.1 Bacteroidota bacterium
CATCAAAAAGCATGAGAATACGATCCACGAAAGGGAATTGCTTTTTGCCAATTATCTAAAGACCGTAGGTTTCAATGCCGAACCCGTTTTAATTACCTACCCCCAGAATACCAAAATTGAAGAAATTATTTCCAGGGAAGTAGCAAAAACCCCGGAATATAATTTTACCACTCCCGATAAAAAAAGGCATCTGTTATGGCGTATAACAGATAAGCATACCATTTTAAGTTTACAGCATTCATTTTCCACGATTGAGTGTATCTACATTGCTGACGGACACCATAGAAGTGCTTCATCCCATCTTTTGGCACAGGACTTGGAAAAGGAAAATAAGGGACATACCGGGGAGGAGCCTTACAACTACTTTTTAAGCTATTTAATCCCTGAGAGCGAAATCAAAATATATGGGTTCAATAGAATGGTCAAGGACTTAAATGGATTGGCCAAAGAAGAATTTTTGATAAAACTGGATGCCCATTTCAGAATAGAAAAAAGGGATGATGGTTTGTACCGACCCACTAAAAAACATCACTTCGGAATGTACATGGATGGGGAGTTTTATTCCCTTTATCTAAGAAAACAAGTGTATCAATTCACGGATGCCCTAAGTGAACTGGACACCCAAATACTTTACAAGACCATTTTAGAACCCATTTTGGGCATTCATGACCTTCGTAATGACAGGCGTATTTCCTATGGTTATGGTAAGCACAACCTCATTAAAATGAAGGATAGCATTGACAAAGGCGAGTTTACGGTTGGTTTCAGTTTGGTACCCATTACCATGGATGAGTTGAAAGCGATTGCAGACGCCCATTTGGTAATGCCTCCTAAAAGCACTTACATTGAACCCAAATTGCGAAGTGGCCTTGCCATCTATGAGATTTAAAAATGATGCTTTATGTCCATTACAGAGAATCTGGAAAAAATAAAAACAAGTCTTCCCAAAGGGATTGCTTTGGTTGCCGTCTCCAAAACCAAGCCCGTTGAAACCATTAGGGAAGCTTACAATGCCGGCCAACGGATTTTTGGGGAGAACAAAATTCAAGAAATGACCCAAAAATGGGAACAACTTCCCAAGGATATTGAATGGCATATGATTGGGCATGTGCAGCGCAACAAAGTGAAATACATGGCCCAGTACGTATCGCTTATCCACGGGGTGGACAGCCTAAAATTGTTGAAAGAGGTTGATAAACAGGCACAAAGGCATCACAGGGTCATTGATTGCCTTTTGCAGATCCATATTGCCACGGAAGAGACCAAATTTGGACTGGATTCCAAGGAGTTGGAGGAATTGATTACATCCAATGAATTCAGCGCACTCAAAAACATCAAAATAAAGGGTTTAATGGGTATGGCTACTTTTACGGAAGATACCCTTCAGATCAAAAGCGAATTCCAATTTCTGAAAACAACCTTTGAAAAATTGCGGAAAAAACTTGATGGGATTGAAATCCTTTCCATGGGAATGAGCGGAGATTATGGCATTGCCATTTCGGAGGGAAGCACAATGGTGCGTATTGGAAGTAGTATCTTTGGAGCGCGCAATTATTCTTAAAATAACTGGATGTACGCCATTCTAGACATTGAAAGTACTGGTGGAAGGTACAATGAGGAAGGTATCATGGAAATTGCCATTTATCGTTTTGACGGTGAAAAGGTGACCGATCGTTTCATGAGTTTGGTAAATCCTGAACGGGACATCCAACCCTTTGTGGTCAAACTTACAGGTATTAATACCAAAATGCTTCGTTCGGCCCCAAAATTTCATGAGGTAGCCAAAAGAATCATAGAAATTACACAAGATACCGTTTTGGTGGCCCATAATGCGCAATTTGACTATCGTATCCTACGGACGGAATTCCGAAGGTTAGGATACAACTTTGAGCGAAAAACCCTTTGTACCGTGGATCTTTCCAAAAAATTACTGCCAGATGCAGCATCACATAGTTTGGGAAAGCTGGTGCGCTCACTGGGAATTCCCGTGAGCGACCGACATAGGGCAAATGGGGATGCCTTGGCAACATTGAAGCTCTTTAAACTATTATTGGTAAAAGATTCGGATAAATCGATTGTAAAACAAGTGATTCGGGCGGAAACCCTGGGAGAACTCACCGAAAGGCAGTTGGATATCGTAGAAAGCCTACCCTCTGAAATTGGGATTTATTACATGCACAATAAAGACGGTGAGATCATTTTTCTATCCAAGACCAAAAACATCAAAAAAAAGGTCAACCAGCACTTTACCAACGATGGAAAATTGGGAAGGACACTTCAAAAAGAGACAAGAAAAGTGACTTTTGAACGCACCGGAAGCAAGTTGGTGGCAATTTTAAAGGAAAAGTTCGAATTAAAAAGTAATAAGCCCAGGCACAATAAAAAAATAAAATCCCAACCTCCTACCCATGGGGTTTATATTCATGAAAATTCCTCAGGGAAACTCCAGTTGAAGGCAGAACAGGCCAATGGACAGGTAAGACGGTTGAGTAGTTTCAATTCTTTAAAAGCTTCCAAAAACTTTATGAATAAGGTCATGGGAGAGCATAAAATCCATTCCATGGTCAATCCAGATGAGATTCATAAAATCATTGCCGAAATGGAAGGAAAATATAGCCTTCAAAACAGGGATGTGGTCCTCTTGGATCGGGGAAGGGAATTGGGAGAAAAAAGTGTTTTTCTAGTAAAAAATGGAATTTTCCAAGG
The DNA here is from genome assembly GCA_039184365.1 of Bacteroidota bacterium. GTDB lineage: Bacteria > Bacteroidota > Bacteroidia > Flavobacteriales > Flavobacteriaceae > Croceivirga. The sequence continues at coordinate 2,707 of JBCDBE010000138.1, forward strand.
TTTTGGATATGCAGACCTCAATCATCAAATCAATAATATTCCTATCTTGGAATCCATAATAACCCCTATGGGGCAAGACTTGGATACTACATTTATCATCGAATCCTACTTACGGCAACATAAAATTAAAATGGTTGAACTGGAATCGTAAGCGTTTTTGAAATACAGCAAACCAAATAGAAGTTGGAGGGCAACCCTTCATGAAGTCATCTATGGCACCCATACTCCTGCAGGTAGGTGGTTTGATATTATCCTTTTGATTGTCATTGTTTACAGTGTTATTGTAGTCATGCTGGAAAGTGTTCCCCGCTACGACATAAAATATCATGAGTTTTTCAATATTTCAGAATGGGTGGTTACCATTTTATTTACCATAGAATATATTTTACGCGTTATTTGCATCAAAAGGCCTAGAAACTATATTTTTAGTTTTTTTGGTATCGTAGACCTACTTTCAACTATACCAAAATACCTTTCCTTCTTTTTTGTGGGAACACAATACTTTACGGCCTTCAGAGCCCTAAGACTCCTTAGAATCTTTAGAATTCTAAAACTGGTACGATATACGGGGGCCTCCAACAATCTCATCAGGGCCTTAAATGCGAGCAAAAGAAAAATTTCAATCTTTATCTTTTTTGTTCTTGTGGTCTCCTTGATTCTAGGAACGATCATGTATCTTGTTGAGGGCCCGGAGCATGGTTTCAACAGTATACCCCATAGTGTGTATTGGACCATTGTAACCTTGACCACCGTTGGTTATGGAGATATTTCCCCGGAAACGGGATTAGGTCAATTCTTGGCCACCTTTATAATGATTATTGGCTATGGAATCATAGCGGTGCCCACAGGAATTGTCTCTGCGGAATATGCCTCTGCAAGGGAAAAGATAAAACAAGATGAAGGTAGATCTTGCTTAAATTGTGGTACGGAAGTACTACGGGAAGATGCCGTTTATTGCAGAAAGTGTGGTGAAAAGTTAGAGGAAATCCGTTCATGACCAAAGTTCTTATTGCCATCGTTGGTCCCACGGCCATTGGAAAAACAAGTCGGGCCATTAGCTTGGCCCATCATTTTAATACGGAAATCTTCTCTGCAGACTCAAGACAGTTTTTTAAGGAAATGCAAATTGGAACGGCAGTGCCATCCGCCTTGGAATTAGAAGCGGCCAGGCACCATTTTATCCAACACATCAGTATTTTCGACACCTATTCCGTCGGAGATTATGAAAGGGAAGCCATCCAGGCTTTGCAACAGCATTTTAAAAGAAGGGACATTGCAATTTTAGTTGGAGGCAGCGGCCTTTATGTGGATGCCCTTCTTTATGGTCTTGATGATTTTCCCAAAGTCCCTGAAAAAATTAGGAACGAATTAAATGAAGTCCATGAAAAAGAAGGAATTACAGGCTTACAAGGGCAATTGAAAGCATTGGATTCCCAATATTACTCCCAAGTGGACTTGCAAAATCCCCAACGACTCATTAGGGCCTTGGAAGTATGTATTTCTTCGGGAAAACCGTATTCTTCGTTCCTGGGTTCAAAAAGAATACCTCGGGATTTTAAATTTGTCCTTGTAGGACTGCACGCGGAAAGGGAAATTATTTACGATCGGATCAACCAACGTGTTGACCAGATGCTGGAAAATGGACTCATTGAAGAAGCCAAAGCACTTTATCCACACAAGCATCTCAACGCATTGAATACGGTAGGCTACAAGGAGTTATTTGATTATTTTGAAGGGAATATCAGTTTAGAAATTGCCATCGCAGAAATCAAAAAAAATACCCGAAGATTTGCAAAACGGCAGTTGACCTGGTATCGAAAAAATAAGGATATCCATTGGTTAAGCCATGATATGTCCAAAATGGAATTCATCAATCTAATTCAGGGGAAAATCAAAAGCTTATTCAATGCCAAAACATAATCTTTTTGTAATCATGGGGGTTTCCGGAACAGGAAAAACCACTATTGGCAAATTGTTATCAGAAGAATTGGATCTTCCGTTTTTTGATGGTGATGATTTCCATCCGGAGGCCAATATTACCAAAATGGCTTCAGGAAAACCGCTGAATGATGAAGACAGACAGGAGTGGCTTGTAAGCTTACATCAGCTTCTGAGCTCAAAAAAAGATAACGGAGCAATAGTGGCGTGTTCCGCATTAAAGAAATCCTACAGGGTTATTTTAAAAGAAGGGATTGAAAAAGATTTACGCTTTGTTTATTTAAAGGGGAGTTTTCAAGAGGTGAAATCCAGGATGGAAAAGAGGAAAGGACACTTTATGCCTATGGAATTATTAAAATCACAATTCCATAGCCTTGAAGAACCTGAGAATGCCATTGTAGCTCCAATCATGGGAACACCGGATGACATTGTTCAAAGTGTACTGGACCAGCTCTAATTTAAACCAACATTGCAATTACCTGCCTTGCAACTGCACCATTCCCTACTGGTATTTCTGGACTCAGGGGTGATATCCAAAATCCGATATAAAAATACCCCCAAATAGTGTCTAACTTTTTGGGGGCACTTCAGATTAGGCGGTTTCCCGTTTTTATTTCCTATAAAAATTACATGGTCTCTCCCTCGGTCTTAACCACCAACCTAAAGCCTTCACCATGGATATTCAATATTTCGACCACATCATCACGCTTTAAATACTTACGCAATTTCGCTATGTAGACATCCATACTCCTTGAGGTAAAATAATTATCATCCCTCCAAATCTTGGTCAAGGCCAATTCCCTGGGCATTAAATCGTTTTCATGCAGGGCCAACAAACGAAGCAATTCATTCTCTTTGGGAGATAATTTTATAGGCTCTTCTTCCTTATATTTTAGAAAACGCAACTTTGAATTGAGGTGAAAATTACCTATTTCAAATTCAAACTGCTTACTATCAGCCAATGAATTGGATGCTTTTCTCTGAAGTATAGCTTTAAGTTTCATTAATAAAACTTCAGAATCAAAGGGTTTGTTCAAATAATCGTCTGCACCCGCCTTATATCCTTTAAGCACATCCTCTTTCATCGTTTTTGCAGTTAGAAAGATTATGGGCACATTTTCATTCTTTTCACGTATTTCCTTGGCAAGTGTGAAACCATCTTTATAGGGCATCATAACATCCAGAATACACACGTCAAAGTTGTCTTTTTTAAACTTTTCAAAACCCTCCATAAGGTGGACTGATTGTTCGGGAGCGAAATCCCGTCAATCGATGTGTTGACGAGAAGTCCCGACCCGGCGGAACCGACGCCCCGCTGGTCTATGCCACGGATAGCAAAGACCTACTCGCCAAAGGATGAAGTGACATTCGCGATGCGCTCGATGACGAAGTAAAGATCG
>JBCDBE010000139.1:0-5857 GCA_039184365.1 Bacteroidota bacterium
GCCAATATAGCTTCGGGCAGAATCTTGATATTCGTAGTCCCGTGTACTCACTTGTAAGAAGTACGCTACATCTTTCCATGAACCTCCGCGGATAACTTTTCTCTTATTTTGACCTGCACCCGCATTAGGATTCATGGTAGAAACATAATCATATGCCCCTGGGTCATAGCTGGAATTTGTCCATTCCGATACGTTACCGGCCATATTGTACAGATTGAAGTCATTAGGTTCGTACGACTTCGCTTCTACTGTATATAGGGCGGCATCGGCAGCATAATCTCCCCGTTGTGGCTTGAAGTTGGCCATAAAACAACCCGTATCACTTATCACATATGGACCTCCCCATGGATATGTTCCTCCTTCAATACCTCCTCGTGCAGCATATTCCCATTCCGCCTCCGTAGGCAAACGGAATTGATTTACAAATTGCTTACCACGACTCTTTTGGTCATCGTTCTTGAATTTGGTCCTCCAATGACAGAATGCCTTGGCCTGTTGCCAATTTACACCTACGACTGGATAATCGCTATATGCATCATGCCAGAAGTAGTCATTGTGCATGGGTTCATTATAGGAATATTCAAAATCGCGTATCCAAACCGTGGTATCTGGATAGATTTCCAATTGTTCGGATTTGATGAAATCACTACGTTTACCTGATTTAGCACGCGCTGCGGCTTCAATATCCATCCAATTGTACTTGTACTTTAATTGTTTTACATCAATAGTACGTTGACCATTGTATGTTTCTTCTTCAGCCAAATAAAGGGAATCCATCACTTCAGCATAGAATTCATCAGGATAATCATTGGTATCCCATACCAAATCCACATTCTTGTTTAGGGCATATCCTTCATAAGGATCATCCCCCATGCCGAGGTAATTGTCAATTTTATACTTTTCCCAAACAGAGAGTTTGGTGGTGTCCGCACTTTGAAAGGCAAACTCACCAATAGTATCGTCATCCTCTGGCCCAAGACCTAGTTCATCGGCCAAAATGGCCATTTTGGTTCTAGCAACGGAATCCTTTACCCATTCAACAAATTGACGGTATTCACTGTTAGTAATTTCCGTATCGTCCATGTAAAAGGAACGTACGGTAACAGTTCTAGTAGGAGCGTTCAATATCTTGGCTTGATCCTCATCGGCCTTACCCATGATAAAGGAACCCCTAGGTATCAATTCCATTCCATATGGCTTCTCGGGATACCATTTCTTCCCTCGCACACCAACTAACTCACCTTTAGACCTTGATTTTGACCCACAGCTGGTCATTAAAAAAACAAGTACCAGAGATGATAATAATAGCTTTCTCATACTTTAGGTTAAATTTTCGATTTAAGATTGTAAACTGTGCAACACAATTTCATAATCACAAAACTTCAATTTGTGTAAATTATTGTGCCAATACGGTTTAACTACCAAAAATATTTGTTTCAGTTCAAGCCTTTCTTATAAGCTTTAAGCCACCTCTCAGGAATATTTTGGTTACATGCCTCCAGATAGTCCCGCTGAGTGCATGGTAATAACGCCACTGAATTATTTTTAGTATGCTCTGGCAAAATAGAAGGAACTTCTACCCACCAGCGTTCCGTAAGGTGACTTTTAAAGAAGACCAATTCCTCGGTATCCGTAGGCACGGTAAACCTGGTAAAGTCTTCATCATTGGAGGTAGGAACTTCCTTGACCCTAAAACTTAGCCCTTCAATAAAGTACCAGATGATCTGTGCCACAAGTCGAAATGAAAGCGTGGTATTTTCAATTTCGTAGATACCGAAAACCCGAGCCTTATCACTTATGCCTGCATAGCGGGCAATAGCACATATCTCCCTCCCATCGAATCCATTAGGGGAAAAACTTGAGGATACTCCCATTTCACTAGCTTTTACCGCACGCATGTCCAAGCTCACCAAATGAGCGTTCCTTAAGACAGGTTCGGCCATGGTTACGTCTGAAATAACATCCCCCAACCGATAGGCATCGAAAAAAAGACGATCCATTAAATCAATCTCTTCTTGCGCATTGAAATAACTTTGGTAGCCTATATTGGAAAAATTATAAAGGTTGTTGGGTTTGTCCGTAATGATCTTACTCATATAGGATTCTGAGGAAATCAACTCATCATCCTCACCAAAATCAAATCGGCTATCAATGGAGACCAAGTTGATCATATCCTTAATACCATCAAATGCCCTGTAGGAAGGAAAGGTAATGTCCTGGGTCGCACCGATTATAATCGGTATGATTTTCTCCTCGAGAAGCCCGGCCATAATTTGCTTGACCACAAAATAAGTGTCCTCCACGGAGTCCCCTTCTTCTATATCACCAATATCGATAATCGTGGAATTCCAGTTGCCCATCATTAATCGGTACAATTCTATGCGTAAGGCATCTACATCCAATTTTTCCGGTTTTTTTTCAAAGGCGTTTCGGGATTCCAAGACCCCAAAAACGGCGACCGTTGCATTGGCAAAGACGGGAAGCCCTTTTTTTTCAGTATGCTTATAAATGTTTTTTCCCAGTGCCTGTGGGGGTAGAAATTCTGAAAAGGCCAAAACCTTTTCACTTACTGGCACTAAAAAATCAAATGCCATAATTGGGGTATATTATTTCGCTTTTGCTTTAGTCTTTGTTTTTCTTTTCGGCGTTTTTTTCTCAATGAGTTCTTTAGCGGCCTTCAGGGAAAGTTTAGCGGCGTCCACATCTTTTGAGAGTTCAACCTTAATTCTTCCCTTGATGATGTTGTGCCGGCCCCATCTCGCCTTTTCAATGCGGATGCCTTCCTCTGGCCACACCTGAACCAACTTCTCTTTCTCCTTTTGTTTTTTCGCCTCAATCAATTCTTCGATATCGGCCTGGGACAAATTATCAAAGTTGTATTTCTTGTTTACGTTGATGAACATCCCATCCCACTTGATAAAAGGACCAAAACGACCTACACCCTTGGTCACATCCTTACCTTCATAACTGGCAATGGGTGCATCCGCTTTTTGTTTCTCCTTAATCAATTCAATAGCCCTTTCCATATCCACATCAAAGGCACTTTCACCTTTCTCCAACGAAATGAACTTTTTTCCAAAACGGACATAAGGACCATAACGCCCTACGTTTGTCTCCACTTCCTCACCTTCATACACCCCTATTTTTTTTGGAAGCTGAAACAACTCCATCGCTTCCTCATAGGTAATTGTGGAAATGGATTGGTCGGGCAACAAACTGGCAAACAAGGGTTTTTCCTCTTCTTCAACCGTCCCAATCTGGACCATAGGCCCAAACCGTCCCAATCGTGCAGCTACTTGCCTTCCTGTTTTTGGATCGGTCCCCAAAACACGTTCTCCACTAGCGCGTTCGGCATTTTCTTCAACATCCAAAACCGTGGGATGGAAATCCTGATAGAACTCCCGCATTACCTTTTGCCAATCTTCATCTCCCGAAGCTATTTCATCAAAATCCTCTTCCAATTTTGCGGTGAAGTTATAATCCAAAATAGTGGTAAAATGATTGACCAGGAAATCGTTAACGATCATACCAATATCCGTGGGCACCAATTTTCCTTTATCAGAGCCTACCATTTCAGTCAACTTCTTTTCAGTCAATTCTCCAGACTCCAAAACCAGTTCGGTGTAAGAACGTTCCGTTCCGTCAACCGTTCCTTTTTGCACATATTCCCTATTTTGAATGGTGGAAATGGTTGGGGCGTAGGTGGAAGGCCGGCCAATGCCCAACTCCTCCAATTTTTTGACCAAAGAGGCTTCCGTGTAACGATAAGGAGGTCTTGAAAACCGCTCGGTGGCACTAATGTAATTGTTGTCCAATTTTTCACCCACGCGCATGGCAGGCAACATCCCTTCCTGCTCAACGGCATCCTCTTCGTCTACTCCTTCCAAATAAACTTTAAGAAAACCATCAAAGGTGACCACTTCTCCATTGGCTGTAAATTCCTCGGAATGACCACTCGACTCAATCTTAACATTGGTGCGTTCCAATTGGGCATCACTCATCTGTGAAGCTAAAGTCCGCTTCCAAATCAATTCGTAAAGTTTGGCTTGATCTCGCTCTAGATTAGGGGATTGCAAATTCATATCGGTAGGGCGAATCGCCTCATGTGCTTCCTGTGCCCCTTTTGATTTCCCGGTGTAATTCCTTACCGTACTGTATTCCTCACCATAGTTGGAAGTTATGGCGTTTTTGGCAGCATTCAATGCCTCTGGTGAAAGGTTAACGCTATCGGTTCTCATGTAAGTAATGAGCCCCGCTTCATATAAACGCTGAGCCACCTGCATGGTTCGACCTACCGAAAAATATAATTTTCGGGAGGCCTCCTGCTGAAGCGTAGAAGTGGTAAATGGCGCTGCTGGGGATTTCTTGGCCGGTTTTTTGTCCAGCTTTGATACCGAAAAATCAACTTCAATATTCCTTTTGAGAAAATCCTCAGCATCCTGCTTGCTATCAAATGTCTTATTAAGCTTGGCATCAAAATTTTTACCGTCTACAGTTTTAAACGATGCCTTTATCCTAAAACTGGCCTTTGGATCAAAAACATCAATCTCACGCTCACGTTCCACGATCAATCGCACCGCAACCGACTGTACACGACCGGCGGAAAGTCCGGGTTTTATTTTTTTCCATAAAACAGGGGAAAGCTCATAACCCACCAATCTGTCCAAAACCCGTCTTGCCTGTTGTGCATTGACCAAATCATAATTAATGGTACGCGGGTTTTCGATTGCCCTTTGAATGGCCGATTTTGTAATGGAGTTAAAAACAATGCGCTTGGTTTTGTTTCTATCCAATCCCAATTGCTGGGCCAAGTGCCAAGAGATGGCCTCTCCTTCCCGGTCCTCATCACTGGCCAACCAAATCACATCTGCCTTTTTTGACAAATCCCTTAGCTTTTTGACCAGCGCTTTTTTCTCTTGGTCAACGATATACTTGGGCTCAAAATTTTTATCGACATCAACGCCCAATTCTTTTGAGGGCAAATCGGCAATATGACCAAAACTGGACTCTACCTGGTAGTCTTTTCCTAAAAATTTTTCTATGGTTTTTGCCTTAGCAGGGGATTCAACAATGACTAAGTTCTTGGGCATTCGATTGGTTTTAATGGCAACAAAAGTAGGTCAATTTTTTAATTCCAATTTTTACCAACCCATTGAAACCAAAAAAATATCCCGTAAAAAACGGGATATATTCGTCCATTATTGCGAAGGACATTTTAAGATTTTCCTATACCTAACCCTCAATCGCGTTCACATTCCCTACATGCTTCCATAGTTTCAAAGGGTACGGTGCCGTCACAACCTCCCCAAATAAATTCCTTACACTCCTGAGTTTCTTTGTCAAAATAATATCTTGGGAAAGCTGCATCACAAGGTCCAACATCCGGTTCCAAATCGCAAGGGCTATAAATTAAAACCGGTTTTCCATCCTGGCATTGCACCCCAATTGGTGCGGGTTCCAGAGCACAATCTGAAATTAGCCCTTCACGTTCGTTCCTGGCACGAACGGCTTCATTGTAATCTTCCAGTCGGTTTAAAAAATCAACAGTATCAATTCGAATGGAATAGGCAATATAGTCCGTGGGACCACCGCAGGGCTTGGCCCCAATTCCCGCAAAACGCCATTCCGTATAGTTTTCACAGGCCACACTTTCGGAAAGTACAACAAGGGTATTGAACTGCGTTTCCAAATCTTCCCCTTCATCGTCATCAGAGGTGCATGAAAATATAATTGAGAGCGTAAGAGCGCCAATGAGTACAACAAAACAATACGGTTTCATCTTAGTTTAGATTTAAACTACTTATTAATCCCAAGTCATTTTCCAAATATTCATATTGGTACAATATGCCATTGCCAA
>JBCDBE010000140.1:0-5417 GCA_039184365.1 Bacteroidota bacterium
AAATTATATTGGGAAATATATTTGCTCTTTTTGTAATCATTTTCGTAAGCACCTGAAAGTGAAAAATCTACACTGTTAAAAAGGGGGTTTGCTAACGTCTATTGCATGGATAACATGCTACGTTGACCTTTTCTTAGGACCACAAAAATCAATACTGAAAGAAAACCGCAGACGGACAGGCCAGCAAAAATAGGCCAAGCCGTATCCACTACAAATTGTCCAATAAAAGAAGCAATGGGAATGGATATCAAAGTGGAGACAAAACCGTTAATAGCCGCCCCTATTCCCGCAATATGACCAACAGGCGCCATAGCAATGGAGCGGAAATTCCCCCACATGAAACCCAAACAGAAAAACTGAAGAAAAAAGAAGCCAACCAAAAACCAAACATCTGGGTTGGGTCGATCCCAAAAAAGCAATACATAAACTAAGGCAATGGTACTAAAGACCAATGTGGCCACGAAGGATAATTTTCGCATGCCAAACCGCAATACCAAGGTGCCATTGGTAAATGTGGATGCCCCAATGGAGATGGACAGGATAGCAAAGAGGTAGGGGAAACTCTCCCGCATATGGTACTGATTCTCAAAAATGTGCTGCACTGAACTCAAGTACACCAAGAAAGAACCCGTAATCAATCCAGAAATAAAGGTAAAGGCGACCGTTTCCCGGTAGCGCGACATTTCCCTCAATCCACTCACAAAATTATTCAGTGAAAAAGGAACTTTGTACTCCGGTCGCAGGGTTTCCTTTTGTCGTTTCCAGAACCAAACGGCCAACACCACTGCTAGGAACAGATGCACATAAAATATCATCTGCCAATTTGATAGGTCTAAAATCCATTTTCCCAATGTTGGGGCGACCATCGGTACTAAAATGAAGAAAGCGGTCACAAAGGACATGACTCTAGCCATCCGGTCACCGTAATAGCTATCCCGGATAATAGATATGGCAATGGTCCTATGCGCGGATAGCCCAATTCCTTGCAATACCCTACCGACTAGCATCACTTCCAATGATTTGGCTACTAAGCAAACCACACTACCCGCTCCGAAAATCAAAAAACCGACATAAACAACGGGCTTTCGTCCGTATTGATCGGATAGGGGGCCCAATATCAATTGTCCTATACCCAAGCCAAGGAAAATCATGGTAATCAATAGTTGATTATCCGTCGGGTCCGGACTGCCAATGGTGGCACCAATGTTAGGAATGGCCGGCAACAAGGTATCAATCGACAATGCCACAATGGACATCAGGGATGCCATCAAAGCTATAAACTCAAAATGGGGTCGGTCCTGCGTATTTTGCATTCGGCAAAAGTAGTATTCCCCTTTGGACTGATACCGTTTTTGACGTGATAGTTTTGTTAACTTGGTGAATTCATCGAGGAGGTCAGGTTGAGCGCAGTCGAGATGCAGTTTGAGTTTTTGGAATTTACGATGTAACAAGGTCTCAACTGCGTTCAACCTTGTGCTGAAATTAAGGGTTTAACAAGTCAATACTAATATTACATTTAAGATCGATCCCATCCAATTCATATTTTCCATATTGCCCATTTAAGGGGGGAAGTTCAGCGTATTGTTTCACATAACTTTCCAATAAAAAACTCTCAACCTCTTCTGGATCATCATCAGGGCAATTCCAAATCTTGATCTTAAAGTCCTCAATTTCAAAATTATCCCTAATCCTAAAGAACTTTTTGCTTAAGGTTTGATGACCCTGAATATTTGGCTCTTTTAGTATGGAACTACTATTATTAAGAATCGTTTTCTGAAGGGAACCTACCCTACTTTTAATTTTATCAGCTTTGCCTATATATAGAATTCCGCTTTTATCTTTTTCCTTTAATCTAGGAATACTTCGTGGTTTGCCTTTTTTGTACCATAAAAGGGCATCCTTTACTGACCAATATTTCAGTGCTTATTACTTCTGAAAGCTTTGACTCTAAATGTATGATCACTCCTACGCCGCCTTTTACAAAGGAATGTTCCCATGCTTTTTCCAAGGGGACTCCACCTCTTTATTTTCCAGCATGGCATACGTTTTTATCAGTTTTCTTCGGGTATTTTCAGGTAAAATGACCTCATCAATAAAACCTCGTCTAGCCGCTCGGTACGGATTGGCAAATTTATCAGCGTACTCCTGTTCCTTCTCTTTAAGTTTCGCAACTGGGTCTTCAGCCACAGCTATTTCCCTCCTGAAAATTATTTCACTGGCGCCCTTGGCTCCCATCACCGCAATTTCTGCAGTTGGCCAAGCATAGTTGAAGTCGGCCCCAATATGCTTGGAATTCATCACATCATAGGCGCCACCATACGCTTTCCTGGTAATAACGGTCACCCGTGGTACCGTTGCTTCACTTAGTGCGTATAACAATTTCGCCCCGTTCATGATAATGGCATTCCACTCTTGATCGGTACCCGGTAAAAAGCCTGGTACATCGACCAAAACCAATAGGGGAATATTAAAGGCATCACAAAATCGGGTAAATCGAGCCCCTTTAATGGAACTGTCCACATCAAGGACTCCGGCCAAAACCATCGGCTGATTGGCCACGATTCCAATACTGCGGCCACCCAATCGTGCAAAACCTACGATAATGTTCTCCGCATAATCCTTATGGATCTCATAAAAGGAATCCTCATCTATTATTCCATTAATGACATCATGCATATCATAAGGTTTATTGGGATTATCGGGAACAATACCCCTCAGTTCCTCGCGGATCTCATCACCCAATTGGTAAGGATGCATTTTCGCAGTTTCTTGATTGTTTTGCGGTAAGTAATCCAATAATCTTTTCAAATCTTCCAAGCAAGCCGCATCATTGGCCGATGTTTTATGGGCCACCCCTGATTTTGAGGCATGGGTACTTGCTCCTCCCAATTCTTCCGAAGTTACTTCTTCATTGGTTACGGTTTTAACGACGTTTGGTCCGGTAACAAACATATAACTGGTCTGCTCCACCATCAGGATAAAATCGGTCATAGCAGGCGAATAGACGGCGCCGCCAGCACAAGGACCCATAATGGCGGACAACTGGGGAATCACTCCTGAAGCCTGAACGTTGCGATAGAAAATATCGGCATAGCCCCCTAGGCTTTTTACCCCTTCTTGTATACGCGCTCCACCGGAATCATTTAAACCGATAACGGGGGCACCCACTTTCATGGCCAAATCCATCACCTTGCAGATTTTCTCGGCATGGGTTTCTGACAACGCACCACCAAAAACCGTGAAATCTTGCGCATACACGTACACCAAACGACCATTGACCGTACCATAGCCTGTTACTACCCCATCGCCGAAATAGATTTCTTTGTCCATTCCGAAATCAGTGGTGCGGTGGGTGACCAAAACCCCCATTTCCTCAAAAGAACCTTCATCCAAGAAATAGTGGATCCGTTCCCGTGCGGTCAGTTTCTTTTTGGCGTGCTGTTTTTCAATTCGCTTTTCACCTCCCCCTAAATGGGCCAGAGCCACCCGTTCTTCAAGCTTTTTTAATTTTTTGTCCATGGAATCAGTTTGTGGGTAATTTTAGTTGTTTTTGGTCTTCAAGGTATTGCTTTAAGGCAACGAGTGCAGCAATTTTTGCCTCATTTTCCTTGGCTTCAGCAATCATTTTCGGTGAATAGAAATTCTTTACAAAGTGGGTGTCAAACTTTCCAGAGCGGAATGCTTCATGTTGCATCACAAAAGCCCCAAAAGGTAAGGTGGTTTGCACCCCTTCCACTTCGTAATTCTCAATCGCCTTTATCATAAGCGCAATGGACTCCTCACGGGTCTTTCCATACGTAATCAATTTGGAGAGCATGGGGTCATAATAAATAGGAATATCCATACCCTCTTCAAAACCATTGTCCACCCTTATGTTTTCACCAATGGGCAACCGATAACGTTCCAATTTGCCCACACTGGGAAGGAAATCGTTCAAAGGGTCCTCGGCATACACTCGAAGTTCCATAGCATGACCGTTAATTTTTAGGTCTTCTTGCCTCATAGGCAAAGCTTCTCCCCTAGCCACTTTAATCTGCAACTCCACCAAATCCACTCCAGATATCCATTCGGAAACCGGATGCTCTACCTGAAGTCGGGTATTCATTTCCAAGAAATAGAAATTATGATCTGCATCCATCAAAAACTCAACGGTTCCCGCACCCACATAATCACAAGCTTCTGCCACTTTGGTAGCGGCTATTCCCATTTCATTTCGTAATTCGGGGGTCAAAATGGAGGAAGGGGCTTCCTCCACCACTTTTTGGTGACGACGTTGAATGCTACATTCCCTTTCAAAAAAGTGAAGGATATTGCCATGGGTGTCCGCCATGACCTGAATCTCGATATGGCGTGGAGAGGTAACGTACTTTTCAATAAAAACCGAACCATCTCCGAAGGCCGATGTGGCCTCACTGATGGCGCGCTTCATTTGGGATTCCAGGTCCTTCTCTTTATCCACAATACGCATCCCTTTTCCTCCTCCACCTGCTGATGCTTTTATTAATACCGGAAAACCAATTTCCTTGGCAATTTTATGAGCTTTATCCACATCGGTTATGGCCTCATCAATTCCTGGAACCATGGGAATATCATATTTCTTTACAGCTTCCTTTGCTGCCAGTTTGCTTCCCATGACTCGTATAGCATGGGATTTCGGTCCAATGAAAATTAATCCATTCTGTTCTACCGATTCGGCAAAAGCGGCATTTTCACTCAAAAATCCATATCCGGGGTGAATACCGTCCACATTCAGTCGCTTGGCGTGTTCAATAATCTTATCCCCCAACAGGTAGGACTGATTGGAAGGTGGTGGGCCCAAACATACCGCTTCATCGGCAAAACGAACATGTGGCGCATTCCTATCGGCTTCGGAAAAAACGGCAACTGTTTTTATCCCCATTTTTTTTGCGGTTCGCATCACACGGATAGCAATTTCACCACGATTGGCAATTAGTATTTTGTTCATAATCTCCTATTCAAAAGTGATCAATACATGTTTTTTCTCTACGGCCTCCCCCTGTTCTACGGCAATATTTTTGATAATTCCCTCACGTGGTGAGGTAATCACGTTTTCCATTTTCATGGCCTCCAATATCAAAAGGGAATCGCCTTCCTTGACCTCTTGGCCTTCCGTAACGGAGACTTCCAAAATCAATCCTGGCATTGGTGCCTCAATGCTGCTTACTTGGGCCGAAGCCCCTAATTCAAAGCCCATTTCATCAATCAACAAATCCAAGGGATTGGCAATGGACACCATGTAGTTGGCATTGTTCACCTTAACGCTGTACTTTTTTCCATAAAAGTCCTTGGAGTAAAATTCGAGGTGATAGGTTTGGTGATCTTCCAATAAATGGAGGGAGTCGGTTCCAGTTTTGACCAAATCCAATGATTCCAGGTCAGCTGTCGTAAATTGAAAC
>JBCDBE010000141.1:0-5188 GCA_039184365.1 Bacteroidota bacterium
CGGATGGGATGGGACGGGAAGGCATTAATATGAATTCACCTAATAATCCAATGGGGTTTGAGCCTTAGTTCATTTTTATCCCGTAAGCAATTTTAAATCCAATACTTTTTCATACCTCAAATTATCCCAATGGTCACTAGGACAGGATAGGCCAATAGCTAAAATTTTCACAATCATTTTTTTAGGCAATTGGAATGCAAGCATAGCTATTAAACAGTGCCCCTATCACTTCTTCAATTAATTTAACAAGTAAGTAGAATCTTAAAAATAGTTTTAGAAGAACAAACAACATTAAACCTATACCAAAATGAAAAAAACAATAAGATTACGTCATTCAATTGAAAAAACAATCGTGCTTTTTTCATTGAGCGCTTTTTTATGTTTAGGGGTTTTTGGTCAAGAACAGGACCAAGGGGACCTTTTGGCAACCATGCCAGATGAACTGATGAATGTTGGTACGGGAGTGCCCATCACCTATGAACCTTATACTTTGGCTAAATTCACCAAGGATATGAACCGCTACGCAGCAGCGGTGCCGCCAAAGGGATCTTTCAATAAACATGGTGAACTGGAGTATCTTGGTGAAAACGTCTTTGGGATTCATTGGTTCGTGGAAGTAGAGGGTTCTGTTTGGCATTTTGTGACAGCAGGGTATCCCCACAAGTCACCTATCTTGATGATTCATGGGTTCCCAGAATCATGGTGGGGTTTTCACGATCAAATGGTCGATTTGGCAAAGGATTATTACGTGATTTCGGTTGACCAGTTGGCTTATGGCCAATCCGATAAAAGCCTGAAGCAAGATTTGACCCATCAAGGGGTAGCCAAAAGCTTAGTGAAACTCATGGATAAAATGGGGGTCAATAAATTTGATCTTGTATCACATGATAGGGGCAGTTGCATTGCTGATAATATGATGGCCGTTCCGGGCGTGAATAAAAGGGTCACCAATTGGATAAGAATGCAGCAATCATTTGAAGAACCCCATGGCGAACCTAGACCTTCACATGAAAACTTGGCACATGCTGAGAATTATAAGGACGGCATAATGATAACCGCTACCTATAATTCGGCATGGGTATCAATGCAGTTTACTCCTGAGCATATGGATAGGATTTACAAAGAATTTGGCACTGAGGGAATCGCAGAGGCGGTTGCACAAACTTATGACACAAGTTTTGACATAGAGCTTGAGTATAGGACTAAAAACCTAATACCGTATATGACCATGCCCATTCTCTTTCTACAGGCCACCAAGGATCCCGCCCAAAGGGAAGAGGAATATGCAAGATCTCCAAATTTTGTCAAGGATGGCCATGTGCAGTTTGTTGAGGCAAACCACTTTTCGGCCACGGAAGCAGCAGAAGAGGTCAGTATCGCAATACGGGATTTTATAGAGGGGAAGCGTCCGCCCAAGCTTATAGTGGATTAATTCCCTAATCATAAAATTTGCGATATGGAAACCAAAAAAATGAGTTGTCACCCTTGGGTGGCCGGAATGTTGTGTGCCATATTTCTATTTATGGGTGGCAGCAGTTTTGGTCAAGAACAGTCCAAGGATAGTGAATTGGCGAATGCTATTGGATCCGGAGAGTTCGTTTTCAACGGAAAGTTAAGGTTTTGGCATGCCAATGACGAAGCGGCCAAATCGTCGCAAGCTTATACCCTTGGCACCAACTTTGGTTATCAGACCAGAACCTACAGGGGCTTCCAAGTTTATATAGAAGGTGAGAGTACGGTAGCGCTTACTCCTGACCAGTATTTTGATGGTGTGAACGATCAAACGGACAGAACGAACGTCACCGATCCAGAAACCCTTGAACTGAACCAGTTGCATGTCGCATACAATACGCTGTTCAACGAAACCGAATTGGAGGTCAAGGTAGGAAGACAATCAGCGATGGTCGAGGATGAGCGTTTTATAGGGAGGGTTCAAGCTAGACAGGACGACCAAACCCTTGATGCCCTGTATGGAAAGATACAGAACGACCAAAGGGGCATGGCCTTTGAATATGCCTACATGTACCAAATCAATCGGCTGGTCGCTGAAGAGGCAGATTGGCGAAGTGATTCGCACGTCTTTATGTTCCGGTATTATAAAAATGAAAAAGTTCGGTTTGGACTATTTGCACATCTTCTTGATTTTCAAGAAGATTCCCCTTCCTTATCCAACCAAACATATGGTATCACTCTGGACCGGGGGCCATTACCAAAGGATAAGGTTGCACTGAACTACAAAACTGCGTTTGCCTATCAAAGTGATTATGGTGAAAACGCAACGGATTATGGAGCCTTTTTAGTGGGTCTCGAAGCTGGGGTCTCTTTGCCTAGCCTGGGTATTTTCAATATTGGGTATGAATTGGCCACCTCGGACGATGGGATTGCTTCTTATCAATTTCCATTATCCACAGGCCAGCGCTTGCACCGAATTTCCGATGTGTTCATTGATCCCCCGGCAGATGGGTTGCACAATCCCTATGTTACGGCGGAGTTCAATGAGCTTTTCTGGGGCATAGGGGGTTTTTTTGGGTATCATGCCTATTTTTCAGAAGAAGAGGGTACTTTTTTCGGACAGGAAATAGACTTGGTCATCTATAAACAAATAGTTCCCGATTTACTAAAAGCCGAGATAACCTATGGGTCCTTCTTTGGAGATGACACCTCGTATACGGATTTACATATAATCGCGCTAGATTTAGTTTTTGAGCTTTGATAACCCATAAAAACTGAGGAAATGCATATTTTTTGGAATATGTGGCATAGTAGGGTTTTGGCATTATTGAGAATCATGGTAGGGTTCCTCATATTCTGGCACGGTACCCAAAAGCTGTTTGGCTATCCGCTTTCCGAAAGCGGGCATGGGAAACTTTCAAACTTGCTTGTAGCTGCGGGTATTTTGGAGTTTTTGGGTGGGATCCTACTGGTCATTGGTCTTGTTACACGTTGGACGGCGTTTGTTCTAAGTGGAATGATGGCGGTGGCCTATTGTATGGTATTCATTGGCAAGTCTTTTTTACCCTTAGCAAACGGTGGGGAGTTGGCAGCATTGTATTGCCTTGTGTACTTCTATCTATTTTTTGCTGGAAGTGGGGCTTGGAGTATTGACAACTATATAAAGGAAAACAGAATGCGTTAAAAAAGGCATTCGCCGGAATGACAAGGGCCCCACGGGAGATGGGAATATTAAAACATATGAAATGATTAAAAGATGGGATGGCTAAACCGATTGATATTTAGTGCCGAGCCCTTATCAATCAATACGGTCTTGGGGCAAGTCAAAATAGACAAGAAATCAGTAAAGATGCAGAAAGGCAAGGGAAACGCTCTTAAAAGAGGATTTAGGTCTTCAGGAGTATTTTGATAGTTCCATGGGATATACCATTTTTTCGAATATTGGCAATGGAGGACGTACTATCGGGAGGTCCTCAGGTAACGGGGCAGTCTATGAAAAGGGAAAATTGATTGGCAAGGCAGGTTCTCAAAAAAATAAATGTTGGCCTACAGGCAGTGGGACAATCACTAAACGAGGTCACCTTCTGTGGGAACAAATCGAACGTTGCCGATTTCAAAAACGATGAAGTTGGGTTTTCAGCAAAGATTACAGCAGCTATGGACCTTAAGTTAAGGCCGTGCAGAGGATGGGAAGAAGTGATTTTAATGAGATAAGGAACTATGGGTAACTATGGGTATCCTTGGAAAACGGGGTGTTGCTCAAAGAACCATAGCCCGAAAAATGGAGAGGGGCGTTTAAATCTGCATCGAATAAATCATTTGAATATCATTGACCCATCAAGACAATAAAATCTTTTGTAATGACCAACAAGTCCCAAAGTGCAACCCGAATCAATGATAATTGACCAATTGGCTAAAATTTTAAAATTATGACGTATGATAAGGAAACTATTAAAATCAGTGTTGGCGGCACCTAAATAGCCAATTTTAATTGTAAAACTCTGAGGTATGAAAATATCCATGAACACAAAAACATATCTAAGACAGGTATCGATATCGGCGGTATTTTGGGGCATATGCTTAGCCTTTTTTGCCATATTTCGCTACTTGGGTATCAATAGGGTACCAGATATTGAGCATGGCCGCAGTGTTAAAACCCCGCTATTGGAGAATTTGATTACCCTTACTTCACTAGGTCTTGTTTTGGGAATGGTTTACGCATCAATAGAATTTTTCTTTGATAAGTTTTTAGCCAAACGCGTTGGCAGGAGCAGTCAGGTGGCCATAAAAATTCTAATGGAAATCTTTGTTACTTTGGGACTGTTACTACTTTTCCTAATTATTTCAAACGCCAATGGTATTTATGAGGGATGGCTGGCGTTATTGTTAAACGAGCGTTTTGAATCTATTTTATTGTACATCGTTTTTTGCTCCTTCTTGGTCTTTTTCTTATTGAAAATAGCTGCAGAAAGATTTGGTAAAGGGGTATTGGTCAAAATCCTTCTTGGAAAATACCGAACACCAAAGGAAGAGGACCGCATCTTCATGTTTTTGGACTTGAAGGATTCCACTACAATTGCTGAACAGCTAGGGCATTTTCGATATAGTCAATTCATCCAAGACTGTTTCCATGATCTTAACAAAGTAGTATTGAAGTATGAAGCGGAAATTTACCAATATGTGGGCGATGAAGTAGTCCTAACATGGCCGTACCTAAGCGGAATAAACAATAACAATTGTGTGTGTCTATTTTTTGAGTTTCAGCAATGCCAACTTTCAAGAAGCTACTACTATAAGAATACGTATGGAATTTGTCCACAGTTCAAAGCTGGTCTTCACGGGGGTTCCCTAATAATTGCGGAAGTTGGGTTTGTAAAAAAACAACTGGCCTATCATGGAGATGTAATCAATACATCTGCTAGGATCCAAAAGCAGTGCAACAACTACAATGTCCCCTTACTATTATCAGAAAAATTATTTAAAGATTTAAAAATCCACGACTTTTCAATATCGACCTATTTGGGCAAAGTGATATTGAAAGGAAAACAGAAGGAAGTGAAAATATACTCTTTATTATTATAAGTCGCACGCCATGAAGTTCCATGATATTGTACCGGAATCAGGACGATTGCCTGGAACTTTTATGCGCATTTTATAAAAAAGCAAAACAAACCCTAAAAATGATATATCAACCAAATGAAAAATTTAAAAACTGATCGAACATGAAAACTTCAAC
>JBCDBE010000142.1:0-5120 GCA_039184365.1 Bacteroidota bacterium
CACTTTAACGTCGTTTACAGTTTTTGGGTTTTTTATAACACCTTCATAAGGGACTTTTGTTCGAAGCAAATTTTAAAAATGAGACTTGTCTTCTTTGTTATGGTCCTTGGTCTTTCTTTAGGGGCATATGCACAACGCCCCAATAGTCCCAGTTCCAGTCCAATAAAAATAACAGGTACCATTATAGACAAAGACTCTGGACAACCTCTGGAGTATGCCACCTTGGTTTTACAAAGTGTAAGAAACCCAGAACGGATCACTGGTGGAATCACTGATGAAGTTGGAAGATTTGAAGTGGAGACAATTCCTGGGATGTTCAATATCACCGTAGAGTATATTTCATATCTGACCTACAGAAAAAATCGGCAGCTTATAAACAAAAGTATGGATTTAGGGGTCATCTCCTTGTCACCGGATGTAGCGCAATTGGAAGAAGTGGATGTGGTTGCAGAGCGCACTACCGTTGAACTTCGTCTGGATAAAAAAATATACAATGTTGGTAAGGATCTGACCGTACAGGGAGCCACTGTAAGTGACGTGTTGGATAATGTGCCCTCTGTTTCCGTTGATGTGGAAGGTAATGTGCAATTGCGGGGAAATGATGACGTTAGGATATTGATCAACGGAAAACCATCTGCAATAACTGGATTGAATAGTACGGAAGCATTACGTCAATTACCCGCAGAATCCATAGAAAAAGTGGAGGTCATAACCTCTCCATCTGCGCGATATGATGCTGAGGGTTCAGGGGGTATCATTAATATTATCCTAAGGAGAAGCAGATTACAAGGCCTGAACGGTGCTCTTACCATCAATGGAGGATACCCCTGGTCCGCAGGAATCAATGGCAATCTAAATTACAGAACGGGAGATTTGAATTTTTTTACCAATACCGGTTACAATTATCGAACCCGACCTGGCAACAGTTTGAACGATACCGATTTTTTTGATTCAGATGGGAATTTTACCAATGCGCTTAGGGAAGACCGTGATTTCGATAGAATACGAAAAGGTCTAAATGCCAATTTTGGAGTGGAATGGTACGTTAATGAGACCTCTTCCATTACACATTCCATTTTTATTAGGGATTCCAATAATGAAAGTGAAACCACCAATGACTTTTTTCAGAGGGATGCCGAAGGCAATACGAGTTCAGGATTTCGGTTTGATCCGGAAACGGAGGAAGACGAAACGTTTCAATATTCTTTCAATTATGACAAACAATTTAATGGCAATTCCGATCATACCCTAACTTTTGCCTTTCAATATGAAGAGAGTGATGAGGTTGAGGAATCCTTGATCATCCAAAACGGATTTGATAGTGAAAGTGTCAGAACGGCCGAGGACCAACGAAGGGTGTTCTTTCAAACGGATTATACCATGCCATTGGGCAAAGCCGGAAACTTTGAATTGGGATATCGGGGGGATTTCAACAAACTCAATACAGATTACGATGTCGTTTTTATAGCACCAACGGAGGAAGAACTGGGCATCACCAATCCCAGTAATGTTTTGGACTATAAAGAAACCATAAATGCCTTTTACTCGCAGTACGGGAATAAAATCAAAAAATTTTCCTTCCTGGCAGGATTACGATATGAAGCCACCCGATTGATCATCAATCAGATTGAAACCAATGATTTTAACAGAAATAATTTTGACGGGCTTTTTCCAACGCTCAATTTGAATTACGCGATTTCAGAAAAGGAAAGTTTCCAACTGGGCTATAATAGGAGGATTAGAAGGCCACGGTCCAGGTTTCTTAATCCTTTTCCATCTAGATCAAGCCCGACGAACTTGTTTCAAGGCAACCCAAATTTAACGCCCAGTTTTTCCAATCAAATTGATTTGGGGTATTTAAAGCGATGGGAAAAGTTGACATTTAACGGTTCTATCTATTTTCAGAGAGCAACCGACGTAATCTCTTTTATTACCGAAGATACCGGTGAGGACACCTTTTTTGATGGCGAACAAGTAAGCATATTGCGCAGAACCCCGGTGAACCTTGCAAGGAACGATCGCTATGGATTTGATTTTACCACCAATTACAGACCTACACGAAAATGGAACCTCAATGCCAATATTAACTTGTTCAATTTAATTACCCGCGGAGATTTCAATGGCCAAAATTTTGATGCAGAAAACCTAAGCTGGTTTATTCGATTGAACAATAAAATCACACTTCCAGGAAGTATGGATTGGCAGACCAGAGTCTTTTATCGAGGACCCACAGAAAATGCCCAGACCCGTAATCAAGGTATCTTTTCATTGGATTTGGCATTCAGCAAGGACCTCTTTAAAGAAAAGGCCTCACTTGCTTTGAACATCAGTGATGTGTTCAACAGCAGAAGACGTGTTAGCGAAACCCTAACGCCATCCTTTGTGAATGATAGTGAATTTCAATGGAGGGTCAGAAGTTTTAATTTGGCATTTACCTATCGCTTTAACCAGAAAAAGAAAAGGGGTGGGGATAGACAGCGTTACGATGATGACGGGGAGGAATTCGGTGCATAAAATAAAAAAAGGAGTATTTCACTCCTTTTTTTATTCTTCAAGTTTAGCCCTTTTGGCTTCTTTCCGTTCCTTCCACATCTCAAGCAAATTGCCGCCTAGCCAATAAGGGATTACAAAAGTCAATAGAAAAATCATCAACCAGAATCCTATGGTTAGTATAGTCAAAAAAGCTAAAAACCCTAGGTACTGATCAAACTCTACTAAACTTTCCTGCATTTTTCTAATATATAAAAACAAAGATACTTTTAAAAAAATCAAAAATGCAAACATTTATCAGGAATTCCAAAGGCCTGCATAGATTACCTTTGTAGCACAAAATTTTATATCAATGGAATTTAGGATTGAAAAAGATACCATGGGCGAAGTAGAAGTCCCTGCGGACAAATACTGGGGTGCCCAAACGGAACGTTCACGTAATAATTTTAAAATAGGCCCCAGTGCTTCCATGCCGCTTGAAGTGGTGTATGGATTTGCCTATCTCAAAAAAGCCGCTGCCCATACCAATCATGAATTGGGGGTATTGCCCCAAGAAAAAAGGGACTTAATTTCCCAAGTATGTGACGAAATTTTAGAGGGTAAACACAACAACCAGTTTCCTTTGGTCATTTGGCAAACGGGTTCCGGCACACAAAGTAACATGAATGTGAACGAGGTCATTGCCAATAGAGCCCACGAAATAGCCGGCAAGAAAATTGGTGAAGGGGAAAAAACCATTCAGCCCAACGATGATGTCAACAAATCACAATCTTCCAATGACACCTTCCCCACGGGAATGCATATTGCAACTTATAAAAAGATTGTGGAGGTAACCATACCCGGCGTGGAGCAGCTAAGGAATACACTTCAAAAAAAATCAGAGGATTTTAAGGAAGTGGTCAAGATTGGGCGTACCCATTTAATGGATGCCACTCCCTTAACGCTTGGACAAGAGTTTTCGGGTTATGTTTCCCAACTGGATCACGGTTTAAAAGCCATAAAAAATACATTACCCCATTTAGCAGAATTGGCACTTGGGGGCACTGCCGTCGGAACCGGACTGAACACCCCTAAGGGATATGATGTGCTGGTGGCCAAGTATATTGCCAAATTCACAGGAATGCCCTTTATAACCGCTGAAAACAAGTTTGAGGCTTTGGCAGCACATGATGCCATTGTAGAAAGTCATGGGGCGCTGAAACAATTGGCCGTGTCACTAAACAAGATCGCCAATGATATTCGTATGATGGCATCGGGCCCACGTTCCGGCATTGGTGAGATTATTATTCCTGCCAACGAACCGGGAAGTTCCATTATGCCGGGTAAGGTCAATCCGACCCAGTGCGAGGCTATGACCATGGTATGTGCCCAGGTCATGGGCAATGATGTTGCCATTTCAGTAGGTGGAACCCAGGGGCATTATGAATTGAATGTGTTCAAACCGGTTATGGCCGCCAATATTTTACAATCCGCCCAGTTGATTGGAGATGCCTGCGTTAGTTTTGATGTCAATTGTGCGGTTGGCATAGCACCCAATTATGGGACCATCAAAACCTTACTCAACAATTCTTTGATGTTGGTCACGGCCTTAAACACCAAAATAGGCTATTATAAGGCCGCGGAGATTGCCAATACTGCCCATAAAAATGGAACAACACTCCGTGAAGAAGCCATAAATCTAGGCTACGTTACCCCTGAGGAATACGATAAATGGGTAAAACCGGAAGATATGGTTGGAGGTTTGAAATAAATTCGAAATTCTTTTAATAGAAAAGGGCACCCGAATTCAGGTGCCCTTTTTTTAAATATAGCGGATAGTGTTACCCTATTTTAAAGTGAACTTAGAAGTTCCCAACAATTTCAAACCGTCATCATATACATTTACCATGTAGTTCCCTTTCTGGAAATCGCCAGCAGGTTTGTTGATATAATCGCAGACATCCAAAGAATTATTTTCGTAGTAGAAATTCGTTCCTTTTGTGTAGCTTACTGAAGCTCCATCTTCATTACTTGTGGTCATTCCTTCCCCAACTACGTTCCCTTGAGGATCCAAAACTTCAATGAAGAATTCCCTATCACCCGCTTGGGCAATGGCATTATCCGCAACCGTAAAACATACTTTAAACTTATCCGTAGACTTTGCACGCTGTGTTGAAACCAACCTTCCGCTGTTTCTTTCCTTAACAGCGTCAATCTTGAACTCAGAAAGGTTAAGCGCAGAACCTCTCTCAACGGCATCAGCCAATTGGGTGTTCTGTACAACCAATGAATCGTTAAAAACCGTTTGTTTCTCCAACTCCACGAACGTACTGTCACGTTGCATGGCCAAAAGGGTATTTGAAGTGGTCAAGGAATCCACCTGCTTCAACAGTTCTTCCCGTTCTGCCTTCAACTGGCTTACTTGTCTTCTGTATCGAGACAAAGAGGCAATATCAGCTTTCATGGTAGAAACTGAGTCGATATACTTTGCAATTCTGTCACGAGCCGCAACCAATTCTTCGTTGGTGGCATTGCTTTCTAAAATAGCCTTGTCGTACTCCGACTTAAGACTGTTCAAATCCTCAACGACCAATTCCTTTTCTTGCTTCAAAGCATTGGTCGTCTTTTTCTTGTCTTGATAAAGACTCACA
>JBCDBE010000143.1:0-5039 GCA_039184365.1 Bacteroidota bacterium
ACTTTTTCCTCCTCCAACGTACCGATTGGTACAAAAACATCCGGTATAATCCCGCCGCCGCCGTAGACTATTTTTCCCTGTGGGGTGATAAACCGAAGGGAATCAGCAACTTTAATACTGTCCACAGAAACGAGTTCCCCACTGTTGTAGCGATTTAAAAACTTCTGGTAATAATCCTCATTTCCATTGCTGTAAGGCTTCTGGATGGAGCGGCCGGTAGGTGTATAATAACGCGAAACGGTCAAGCGGACTGCGGAACCATCCCCTAAATCCATTTCTCGCTGCACCAATCCTTTCCCAAAAGAACGACGACCCACAATGGTACCCACATCATTATCCTGAAGTGCCCCGGCGATAATTTCGCTGGCCGAAGCGGAACGCTCGTTGATCAAAACATATACGGGTCTATTTTCAAAAGCTCCACGATTTGTAGCGTACGCCTTATTTATTTTGCCTTTTTTGTTTTTGGTGAAAAGAATCAGCTTGCCCTCTTCCAAAAATTCATCTGCCATGTTCTCGGCGATGCCCAAATACCCGCCTGGATTGTCCCTAAGGTCCAAAACCAATTTTTTGGCGCCACGTCTTTCCAAATCGAACAGTGCTGTTTTGAATTCCTTAAAAGTGGATTCGGCAAAACGGTTAATCCGTAAATACCCAATATCATTGGTAAGCATAAAGGTGGCATCCACACTCCGAATGGGCACTACATCCCGTTTTAGTGTGACATCAAAAATCCTGTTTTCCGATTTTCGAAATACCTTGAGCTTCACTTTTGTTCCGGTTTGTCCTTTGAGCTTATCCACCAAGCTGCTATTTGGAATCCGTTTCCCATAGAGGGTGTCACCATTGGCCATAAGGATTTTATCCCCGGATTTTAGCCCTTTTTTATCACTTGGACCCTCCTTTATGGTACGAACCACCGTCACCGTATCACGAAATTTATTGAAGCGGATTCCTATCCCAACAAAATCACCTTTCATGTTTTCCTCAATGGCCGCCATCTGTTCCCTGGGAATATAAACGGAATGGGGGTCCAGCTTGTCCAAAATATTGTTTACCGTTATGTCAACGATGCTATCGGTATCAATTTCATCCACATATTCATAATCAATATAGTCGATAAGCCGATTGAGTTTATCCTTTTTGGAGTTGGTGGAAAATAATTTTTCTGGAGTATCGCTAAAGTGTAATTTGCCTCCAATAAAAATGCCAATGGCAAGCACCAGGGCTAAAACCGAAGGCCATATATATCCGTATTTCTTGTTCATAGCAATTTGCTCGATCATCGAGATTAACATACTTCGCGGACCTCTTTAAACCAAAGTCCGGTTTCTTTACGAAGCCTATGTGGTTGGCGCAAAGTTATTTACTGTGCCCATTCCTCAATAATGGGCATATGTACCAATTCCACTCCTGCCCGTTCTAAAAATCTAAGCCCTGAATCGTCCTTGTAGCGCATGTTATATACCAATCGTTTTATTCCTGCCTGATGGATGAGCTTGCTGCATTCCCTACAAGGTGATAGTGTGATATATAAGGTTGCTCCCTCACAGGATTGGGTCGAAGCCGCTACTTTCAATATGGCATTGGCTTCGGCATGAAGCACGTACCATTTGGTATATCCTTCTTCATCCTCACAAATATTTTCAAAGCCTGTTGGGGTGCCATTGTACCCATCAGAAATGATCATTCTGTCCTTTACAATGATGGCACCGACCTGTTTTCGTTTGCAATAGGAAAGCTTTCCCCACTCTTGGGCCATTCTTAAATACGCCCTATCATACTTGGTTTGTTTGCTTTCCTTCATCCAACTAAATATACCCGCTTTGCACGCATCTCACAACTCCTTTCCAATAAATTTAACGGGGAAGGCTAAAAAGGAAACGTATCCATCAACATGGGTATTGTAATGAGAACAATTAAAATGGAACTTCCCAAGACAAAGTACCTCTTTTTCAAACCCAATATATCTTGAAGCAACCAGGCCAAAAGGAGCACTAGCATAATAATGGCCACTTGGGAAAATTCAATTCCAGTTGCAAAACCCAACAGCGGACCTAATTTATGCGCTTCTTCGGCCATCAGCATATTGAAGTAATTGGAAAAACCAAATCCATGGATCAACCCGAAAAAAGCAGTAGCCAGACCGGTAAAAAAGATTCCGGTATTTCCTTCGTTCTTGAGAACACGATACAGATTGAATAATGCCGTCATAGCAATGGTTACGGGAATAAGGACTTCGATAAGCCCTACATCCACTTTAAGTATATCATAGGCCGAAAGTGCCAAGGAAGTACAATGCGCCACGGTGAAGATGGTGGCCAAAACCACTACTTGTTTCCATTGCGTAAAGGAAAAGGGAATGGCCAAAGCGGCCAAAAAAAGAATATGATCATAGGCCCCTAAGTCAAGCACATGCTCAAATCCCAATGTAATGTAAAACCAAAAATCGTTCATATCCGTTAATTTAATCCACGTTCTTTTTGAATGGTTTCATAGGCCTTTTGCACCTGCTTAAACTTCTCTTCAGCTCCTTTTTTTATGGCTTCATCTTGGGTCACTACCCGATCGGGGTGGTATTTTTTGGCCATTTTCCGATAGGCCTTTTTCACTTCATCGTCTGAGGCCGATTTTTGAATCTCCAGTATTTTGTAGGCTTGGTCCGCCTCCTTAAAGAACATGGCCTTTATACTGGAAAAATCATAATTCCCAATTCTAAGGAACCCGGCAAGTTGGTTAAGTTTCTCCAGTTCTGCCTGACTCACACGTCCGTCAGATTGGGCTATACCAAATAAAAAATGTAAGAGTTGCAGGCGTACTTCGTAGCGGGTACGTTGGTTCAGGTAATTGCAAATACGCTGTGCCGAAACTTCCCTTTTTTTAATAACCTCATTGAAGGTTTTAAATATGGCATTGGCTTTTTCCTTACCATAGGTCCCCACAAAATATTGGCGCACGTAATCCAGTTCCCTTTGGCTCACGTTCCCATCGGCTTTGATGACAATGGAACAAAGGGATAATAGGTTCAATTCAAAATCAGCTGGTGACACATTGGGTCGAGTAAAATCTCCCAAAATGGAACGACCGCCTCCTGATTCCCGAGAAAAAACCCCATCAAGCAGACTTCCTACAAAAAAACCCAAGATAGCGCCCAAAACACCCCTAAAAATAAATCCCAAAAAGGCCCCAGCCCATTTCATGGTTTCCTATTTAGATTTAAGGCCGTAAAGATAAGCTATTGCACAGGATGAAAAGCGTGAAAGGGCTGTTAAGGAATGGCACAAAATAGCGACAATTCCCCTATATTTACAACATTAAAAAAAATTTGACTATGTATCCAGAAGAATTGGTAAAACCTATGCGCCAAGATTTGGCCGGTGCTGGTTTTCAAGAACTATATAGCAGTGAGGCCGTTGAAGAAGCCCTTAAAACCGATGGAACCACTTTAGTTGTGGTAAACTCCGTTTGTGGATGTGCGGCGGCCAATGCCAGACCTGCAGCAAAATTAAGCCTTCAGAACTCAAAAAAGCCGGACCATTTGGTCACCGTGTTTGCTGGAGTTGATACGGAAGCGGTAAATACGGCCAGGGCAGCCATGGTCCCTTTTCCCCCATCCTCCCCAAGCATGGCCTTATTTAAAAATGGTGAACTGGTACACATGATCGAACGCCACCATATTGAAGGACGACCCGCTGAAATGATTGCTGAAAATTTAATGGAAGCCTACAACGACCACTGTTAGGCCTCTAGCCATCTTTTCAAAAGAGAGGAATTAAAAGGTACACCATCCGCCTATGGCGGATGGTTTTTTATTTTTGTTTCGATGAAGCGCTTAGCCTATCCTATTACATCTGTTTACTTTCTCTTTTTTGGTCTGACCCTTTGTGTCTTTCATCCCATTCAGTGGCTATGTCTGACCCTTTTTGGATATGATGCCCATAGGCGAAGTGTTTCCCTTCTCAACTGGTTTTTGATGCGTTGCCTCAATATTTTAGGCACTCGATTCACTTTTAGAAATTCCCACCAGATTCCATCGGATCGACCATTGATCATTGTCACCAACCATCAGAGCATGTATGATATTCCTCCTATCATTTGGTATATGCGAAAACACCATCCCAAATTTGTGAGTAAAAAGGAACTCGGAAAAGGGCTTCCCAGTGTTTCCTTTAATCTAAGACATGGTGGGTCCGTACTGATCGACAGAAAGGATGGTGTCCAAGCTTTAACGGAAATTGCCAAGTTGGGACAATATATCGAAACCCATAAGAGAAGTGCCGTTATCTTCCCGGAAGGTACCCGAAGCAGGGATGGAAAACCAAAAAAATTTAAACCTATGGGATTGAAAACACTGATCAAAAATGCCCCTTCCGCTTTACTGGTTCCCATTAGCATCAATAATTCTTGGAAGTTACTCCGCTATGGAAAATTCCCAATGGGATTGGGCAGTCATCTAACTTTTGATGTGCATCAACCTTTACCAAATACAGGAAATCCCGATAAATTAATTGAACAGGTGGAGCGTATAATTAACAACGGAATCAAGGTGAATGACCACTACTGAAATTATAGAAGCAACCGTGGCCTTTGTAAAGGTGACCCTAAATGGGGCTGAAGGCGGACACGACTGGTTCCACATTCAGCGGGTTTTTAACAATACCATGCGCATTGCGAAAGATGAAGAGGTCGATATTCTTACGGTGAGTCTGGCGGCGCTGCTACACGACATTGCCGATGCCAAATTCCATAATGGCGACGAAACCAAAGGACCAAGAATGGCCATTGAATTTTTGGGTTCCATTGCTGTGGAGCAAGCCATCATTGACCATGTGGCAAAAATTATTGAACATATTTCCTTTAAAAACTCACTGCCCGGGTCAAAAGAAGGCCAATTCCATTCCAGGGAACTTCAAGTGGTGCAAGATGCGGACCGATTGGATGCCATTGGTGCCATTGGAATTGCTAGGACCTTTAACTACGGCGGCTTCAAAAACAGGGGATTGTACCATCCCGATATCCCACCAAGGTTGAACCTTACC
>JBCDBE010000144.1:0-5034 GCA_039184365.1 Bacteroidota bacterium
AAACTGAAATGTTTCACTATCTGCCGTGCTCATGGTACCAGTTGCCCTAGAGGTAACGAACCATGAATATGGGGTTCCTCGTTCTATTGTAATGTCGGCTTCGTTGGTGACGACATTGGCAAAGGAGGAGATGTTGGTATTCAGATTTGTAACTGTTACCGTGTAGCTGTCCGTATTCTGGGAAGCATTCCATTCAAAGGTCACTGTACTCAAAGCACTGTTATTGGGGTCAACAATACCCGTATTACATTCGGTATTATCTTCTGGAAATACCAATGCTGCTGCTGAGGGGTCTGGAATCGTAGGTTCATCATCAATACCTCCAGATGGAGGCGGTTCAGGGGAATCATCCCCATCGGAACCTCCACAACCAACAAATGCCAAGGCTACGACAATCAGGGTCATATATAGTATCTTATTCAATTTCATCGCTTTAAAATTTTATAATTAAACAAAGAATAATCGGTCTTTATGTTTAAAAGGTAAACACCCTTGGCCAGTCCTCCCATTTCCATTTTAATGTAGCCATTGTCAGGTCTAAAAAATTTGTCCAATACTCTCGTTCCATTAGCTGTAAAAAGGTAAACTTCAACCCTATCGAATTCATTGGAACCTAAATAAACACTAAGTTCACCAGAAGCAATTGGGTTAGGATAAACCAAAATTTTATCACTGAGTACAATGGTCTCCTCATGAATACCTTGACAATCCTTATCTGACTTAATACGCAAAACATTTTCCACCTTAGTCAAGGGTAAAGTAATTTGATTTTCCGAAGTGATATAGGGCTCGCCATTAAGTTCGATGAGATACTGTTTTCCTCCACTTAATTCCAAAGTGACTTCACTTTTTAGCGTGCTTACTTTAGAGGATACACTTAGTGGGTCAGGTTCATTGATATTAACATCATAACAGCGTTCAAAGTCAGGTTGACCCTCTACTGTAATACAAAGGGAATAGGTGCCAGTGGGCAAGTTTTCAAAAAGGGCCATTTCTGTAAATGAAATGACCGTTTCATTAGCGGCTGAATCCACAAAAGTGGCCGTGTAGTTCAATGGATTCGTTGTACTCAACTCGATACTCCCGTTTTCTGAAGCGATACAAGATTCATCGGTTGTTTTTAAGCTAAAATTATCCGCCGGAAGGGAGAATGTAGGGCAACCATCCACATCTACCACGGCATCGAGGGGAGTTTCGGGACATAGGTCAAAAGCGTTGGGAACGCCATCTCCATCAACATCATCATCACAAACGTTACCGATACCGTCCCCATCAAAATCCTCCTGCCCAGGGTTGGGTACTAGCGGACAAATATCTATGACATCCGCAATACCGTCATTGTCGTCATCCAAATCACATGTGTCACCTTCTCCATCGCCATCGGTATCAGTCTGGTCAACATTGGCCAGCAATGGGCAATTGTCGTTTATGTCCAATATACCATCGTCGTCGTCGTCATTGTCGTCAACCAAACCTTCAACCACAAAATCATCGATGATAACACCCTCTTGATTTACCAATTGGTCCGATTGAAAAAGTATGCCAAAAACAATATTGGTTTCATTGGTTAAGTCGACTTCTCCCATGGCGGCATTAAGAGCAAAATCATAGATGTATTCGGTCATTACAGAATTAGTTCCTGTCCACTGTGCACCAGGGCAATTAAAACAATTATCAGGATTGGGCGATGTATCGCTATTGTACCAATTAGGTTGACTTCCCAACCCGCCAAGAATTTGAAAAATAGTTCCTCCATCCGTTGAATAGATTACCGTGACATAATCCCAATCAAGTTCTAGATCAAATGCCATTTGAAAGCTTAGTTTTGGTGCTAACATGGAAGAAAGGTCATAACAACTACTATAAACAATTCCAGTTGTTAAATCTGGATAATTTCCACTTAAATTAGTACCTATCACTTGTGTTCCTGAACTGGCAGCGTTCAACAAGGTCCCAGTTGGTACACCTATTTCCCAGACACCTCCCGGGGTCAATGGTGTAGTGCCAGCAGTATCATATGAAAATAAAGATGTGGCATTTGTTTCGAAGTCAAACAGTTCATCACTAAGACTTGTTCTATTTGTGATGTAGGCGGTAGTAGAAATTGAATTGTTATCTGGAAAGGCGTCGTTTGCTATTGAAATACTGGCATCCAATTGAATTTGCTCTCCAATTTGACCTGTTATAATCGGTAAATTGAAACTTTCCGAAGCCCCACTGTTTAGATTAGTATTGTAAACAAATTCTTGTGAAGCTCCTCCGTTAATGGAATATATAACGTCAATTTGAGAGATTGGATTTAGACCTTTATTTTCTACCGTTACTGATGGTGTGACGTCGCTGATACATGAAATTGTTTGGGCACTAGTAACTAAATCAATAAGTTTAACATCATCACCAGGCGGATCTACGGGAATTGGGGATTGCCAAGCACCACGGCCATAAGTGCTGGCAACGATGACCGCATCATCAGGACTAATTTCCAAATCACTAATTGCCGTATTAGGTAGGTTGGTGGAATAGTGTTCCCATTCCGTTAATGTATCATCCAAACGGTATACACCTAAACTGGTGCCCACGTAAATAGGATTGTTTGCGCTTCTTGATTGGTGAACAATACAGAAATAAGCCTGGTCCGTAGGTAAATCAAAGGTTATATCATCAATAGAAACCAGTGTGCCGTTATCGAGCGTTAACCTATAAACTCCCCTAAGGGTTGGTTGTGACGCCAATGAAATACCCGGTCGTAAGGAAGTTGTGACGTAAATAACGTTGGGATTGTCATTGTTTATGGCAATATCCGAAATGGATTCATCCAAGGGGTCGTCGGGATTTACGGTTACAAAGTTCTGACCACCATCGTCACTTCTAAAAAGAAACCCTCGGTCCGAAGCGTAGAGCACTTGGGTATTACTGGGATCCGTTTCCAGATCATTGATTTTGTTGCCCAAGGCAATATCCTCAATAAAGGTGTTCGATATCGGCTCCCATTGGTTTCCAGAAAGTTTGTAGACGATATCATAAGCGGAGTAGACCTCACCTTCTGCATCCACGGCCAAGGGGGTTATCCAGTTACCACTTATGATACTCCCATCCTCTTCCCTAGGGGCTCCTACTGTTGCAACAGTCTGCCCCAAATTGGTCGTAATGAACAAAAACCCCCCAAATTGGGTAAAACCATACGCGATGTCACTATTGGTAGGGTCAAATTCGTAGTCCATACCATCGCCACCCGTAAATACGTTCCATTCATTATTGTTATATACAAAACCCGAATTGTCTTGGGTTCCCCCGACAATCCTACTGGCATCGTTTTTAGCAATACTTATACGGTAAAATTGCGATATGGCAAGTCCGTCGTTGTAATCAGTAAAAGTTTCCCCGCCATCGTCAGAAGAATATAGACCACCGTCGCTACCACAAAATAAACGGTTGCCAAAAAACTTTAGCGTATGGATATCAGCATGGGTATAGGCAGGCGTGTTGGAAAACCATTGGTTGAGTTGGGTAAAATTATCACCGCCATCCAAAGACCTCCAAACATCCAGGACCCCAACATAAATTTCATTGGAATCATTGGGTGATACTTCTAAGGCGAGGTCGAACCAGGCCTGGCTGCTTCCAAAAATATCATCTGTTTCCGCTGTTCTGGTGAATGTTACTCCACTGTCTGTTGATTTAAAAATCCCTAAAAAGTCAGAGTCTCTTCCAATAACATCCGCAACGCAAATGTACACCGTTTCCGGATCAGCTGGAGAAACTCCTAAGACCATTCGACCTCCAGTAGTTGGCAGCGTACTGGTTATTTGTTCAAAAGTGGCCCCGCCATCGTCACTTTTGTAGTATTGCGCTTCGGGAAATACAGGTACCGCCCCGGTTTCTCCACCCACCGCGTAGATAGTGTTGGAATCTCCAGGTTTTAGTTTGAAATCCGTTATGTTTCCAGAAAGTACCACGGTCCAATTGTCACCTCCGTCGATAGACTTTTGCAACCCATCCGAGCCTGCCACCCACACGATTTCAGAGTTAGACGGATCGTAAGTTATTTCGTTTAAAACATCAAATTCATCTTGTGAGCTAGGATTGATGCTGGTCTCGGTCCACGTATCGCCGCCATTTGTGGATTTAAAGACACCTATGCTAAAAGAGTCCGAAGCATCATCGTCGCCGGTTGCAATTAATATAGTATTGGAGTCGTCAGGGTTGATTGCTATGCCCGAAACCCCAATTTGCGGGAATTCATCGAAAAGGGAAGTCCACGTACTACCCCCATCGGTGGTTTTCCAGAGACCACCGGCAGGTGCGCCAGTGTACCAAACGTTAGCATTGTTGGGGTCAACGGCAATGGCGTTAATTCGACCAATACCTGGCAAAGCACTGTTTAGTTCACCATTGATTACTGGTCCAACTATGGTCCAATCACTTGTTGGATTGACCGGCCCTTCAGCGGCATTGAAATTTTCCCAGACCTGCCATTGTTCTGCTGCAGTAGGCAAGGTGCCATCCGGCTTTACAAAGTGTTGCCAGTAATTTCGCCAGCGCATGAAGGGTTTATATCCACTGCCTTTTTTTTCACGTTCTTCATCCTTTCCCTGCCAGTATTGGTCAAACGCATCAGTGATTTCCTTAAAGGTGTAATTTGGTGTGGGCGTTTTTTCAAAGCGTGATTTACTTATCCCTTTGGCGACTTTACTTTTTCTTAGTTCCTTCATCCATGGGGCGTTACGGTTGAATTGGCCGTTGGTAAAGAAAAAGCTTAGAAAAACCAATAGGAGTAGTTTGTGTTTCATTCGATTTTTTTTAGTTACTTCATCGGTTAAATTAGGGCTTTTTTTCACACTTCTTTAAGAATTTGATTTTAAAAAAACAATAATTAGTAAAAGCTTGTAGTTTAAGGTTGTTCCTTTTGATTTCTTTAGCATCTAAAAATTTACATTTGTACTTTCATTTTGATGGAATGTTTTTAAAGAACATATTTCTATTTTTCTTCACTGCATTTAGCACCTTTTCAATCATTGCCCAGGTGGATTCAAT
>JBCDBE010000145.1:0-4610 GCA_039184365.1 Bacteroidota bacterium
CCAAAAATTGTTTTTGTGAATTCAATGAGTGATTTGTTTCACCCTGAGGTACCCCTTGATTTCATTAAAAGAGTTTTTCAAGTGATGAACGATAACCAACAGCATATTTTTCAAGTTCTTACAAAGAGAGACAAGCGTCTTTTCGAATTACATGCCGAATTAAAGTGGACACCAAATATTTGGATGGGAGTTTCCGTGGAAAATCAACTAGTTGAGAGTAGGATTGATTTTTTAAGAGGGACCAATGCAAAAATTAAGTTCCTTTCGCTTGAACCCCTGATTGGTCCATTACCTAATTTAAATCTCAATAAAATTGACTGGGTTATCGTGGGCGGTGAAAGTGGCAGAAAACCTAGACCTATTAAATCTGAATGGGTAACCGATATCAAGAATCAATGTGAAAAAGCAAAGGTGGCATTTTTCTTTAAACAATGGGGAGGCACAAATAAAAAGAAAACAGGTCGCTTACTGGAAGGTCGAACTTATGATGAAATGCCAAATTATCGATTATTGGCCTAAAGTATGCCCAAAGCAATCTCTACCATGGTCTCAAACGAACGTTCCCGTTCTTCATAGCTTAATTCCTCCTTAGACACCAAGGAATCCGAGATGGTCAATAGTGTTAAGGCCTCAATACCATATTTCGCTGCCAAGGTATAGATACCTGCTGTTTCCATTTCTACACAGAGCACCCCATAATCCGCCCATTGTTTAAAATACTTGGGGTCATCGTCATAAAAGGTGTCCGAGGACAATATGTTCCCCGCTTTGATAGGAACTTGATGTTTTTCGGCGTATTGAACGGCTTTTTGAAACAGTTCAAAACTGGCTGTTGGGGCAAAAGTCGCATTGGGAAATCGATTGACATTGGTATTGGAGTCTGTGGAGGCACTCATGGCAACGACAATATCGTTCAAATGAATATCAGGTTGGTATGCGCCTGCAGAGCCCACCCGGATGATGCACTTTACATCATATTCTTTGATCAATTCATTGCAATACAACAAGGTGGAAGGAATTCCCATACCGCTCCCCTGGACGGAAACCCGCCTTCCTTTGTAAGTACCTGTAAAACCCAGCATACCCCTTACCTGATTATAGCAAAATGCATCTTCCAAAAAGGTTTCCGCAATCCATTTGGCGCGCAAAGGATCGCCCGGTAACAATACGGTTTCTGCAATCTCCCCTTTTTTGGCGGCTAAGTGAATGGACATATTATCAAAATTATTCAGTAACCAATTTTACGCCGGATGATGTACCAATGCGAGACACCCCCAATGAAATAAATCGGAGTGCGGTCTCTCTATCCTTAACACCCCCCGAGGCCTTGATCAATGCCCCATCCCCTATCACGGCTTTCATCAAAAGGACATCTTCAAAAGTGGCTCCGCCCGTTCCAAATCCTGTTGAGGTTTTGACATAGTCCGCTTTTGCAGCAACCGCCAATTCACAAGCCTTTTCTTTCTCCTCATCCGTCAGGTAACCCGTTTCCAAGATGACCTTGAGTACTTTTCGACCGACAGCCTGTTTTACCTGGGCAATATCGTTCTGAACTTTACCATACTGCTGGGATTTTAGCCATCCCAAATTCAAGACCATATCCACCTCATCGACTCCATTTTCTAGGGCATCCTTGGCCTCGGCCACTTTGGCCTCGGTAGTCATCGACCCCAGCGGGAATCCTATTACCGTGGCTACCTTAACCTTAGCATCCTTCAATAGTTCCGATGCCAATTTTACCCAGCATCCATTCACGCAAACGGCCTTAAATCCATAGGCAATGGCCTCTTCGCACAACATTTGTATCTGTGTTTCGGTAGCTGTTGGTTTCAAAAGGGTATGGTCAATATAATCGGTGATATGCATGACTTAATTTACGAATTTTAACCGCTCTTTTTCGCTCTAAAGCACATAAATGCAGGGAATTCTTGCAACTCTTTAAAATGACGTGGGTCCAACGCTTCAAATTCTGCAATAGGTAAAGGTTCTATAAGTTCATCGATATAAAATCCATTTTCAGTAAATGGCTTTAAACACGCCATTAACGACCTTCGATAACTGGGCACCTTTATCCTACCCCCAAAGCCTCTCCATATTGCGGTAACGTTTTCTACCCGGAAGTATTTTTTGGACTTGAAGTAGGTATACTCAAAAAAGGGGTGTTCAATGGAAACGACCACGCTCCCTCCTATTTTTAGAACCCTATGGAATTCTTTCACCACCGGATTCCAGTCTTGGATGTAGTGCAAAGCCAACGCACTTACTACCATATCAAAGTGCTCATCTTCAAACATGTTCAAGGGTTCACTTAAATCATGGACAAAGAAGCTGTCAGGTCGTCCATTTCTTTCCTTGGCCAATGCCACCATTTTGGGGCTTAGATCAAATCCGATAACCTCTGCCTTTCCCGCAAAAAGTTCCTCGGCATATTTGCCCGGTCCACAACCGGCATCCAAAATGTACTTTCCCTCTACTTCGCCCATCAACTTCAAGGTATTCGGACGATCGTAATAGGCATTATGGGGCTTATGGTCTATCAACTCGTTATAGCGCTCGGCCAAGGTTTCATAGGCCTTTAAAATACCTTCTTTCACCGAGGTATTATTTGCTCTTTTCCCCCACAAACTGGTCGCTTTTGTTTTTAAAGAGCACATTAAAACTGGTCAAGGACCCATAGATACGGGTAATGTACTGTTGCAAGTCCACTTTATCCTGATCATCCAAGGTTTTGCTGCTATTGATTTTTTGTTCCATCACCCGCAGTCGATCTCTGACCATTACAATTTTATGGAAAAAGGTAGCGATGGGTATTTCTTTGCTGGCCAAATCATCCCCTGGCTCTAAAATTAATTTGCCCCCTTTCCATTTATCCGCGAGAGCAACGCGTTCATGGGTATCACTCCATTTTTTAAGTATGGAAACCAAGGAACTCTCCACATCGAAGAGACTCACGGTATCCACATCATCATCAGCGCGTTCAATGACTTCAAAATCGGAATCCAAGTCAATGGTTTCCAATCCATTTTCCATAAAGGTAACCCAATAGTGTTGGGAAGATACATTCGTCACCACGCCTTTTCCGTATTCAGGGTGATCAATGCGAGAGCCTATGCCCAGTAATTTCATTAGCTTGTGATTATGTCATTTCGAAGAAGCCTGGTAAATGGGAAATCTAGATTACCCACCTAGACTTCGACTATGCGCAGTCTGACGGTCCAAAATGACGATTGTTGCATTCAAAAATACCTTACTCCTTTTCAAAAGCCAATAAGGTCTTGAAAAAATCTTGATAAATAGCTTCCGAATCAACGCGCTTGTAAAAAGTAATAGGACGATTTCCACTATCCCTTGAAGTGGTAATGATTTCGGTTTCAGCAAATTCTGGATGGATAAAAACGGTCACTAGGGCCAAATCCCATAAAGTTCTGCTCCTACGGTCACCGTCAATATGATCGACCCATCGCTTTTGAAGGTGTTTGCCCAAAAAATGACTCCCAATTTTGGCCTCCATTTCATCAAAACCGATTTTCATATCAGCCGCCACATTTACAGGAATGATGTGCATTTGTGCTTCGGAATCCAGCAGAAAATCCAACGCAAAGGGATCCATAAGTGGATTGAAATCGTTCCGTTTTAACACCCTGGTTTCGAAATCCATTGTGGTCCCCAACCAATAGACCGTTAAATTAGGGGCAATATCCGGTTCAATGAATACGGCTGAGGCCACATTGGTCAGAGCACCCAGAACCAAAATGGTTACCTCATTACTTTCCTTGGCCTGTTGTATGATCTCATAGGCCGCCGCCGAGTGTTGCGCTCGATCTCCCCAATCATACATTCGAGCTGGGGCACCGCGTAACGTTTTTATCTCCATTCCCATTTCACCTAAAAGTTGTTGGTTCAGCCGATGACTGTTTTCCATGGAGCGAGGTTCGGTCCAATGACTGGTTTGCCAATGGGCCGCATTCAAAGCGGTTACTTCAACTGTTGGTTCCAATAAAATCCGGACCAAAGCGTAGGGATCATCCACTTCATTACCAGTATCGGCATCCACAATAATCCTTTGTTTTTGAGAATACCCAATAAGACAAATGGACGAAACTAAAAGCGTTAAAAACTGTTTCATAATCAAGCATTTGATTTAAAAATACCCATAAAGATTCACAAAATCACAACAACGACCAACTTCGTTTTTAACACTCAAAACCGTATTTTTGCAGCTTTGCCATGATTAAAGGAACCCAATGATCAATTACGAGGAAAACATTGAAGTACGAGGTGCCCGAGTGCATAACCTTAAGAACATTGATGTCACCATTCCCCGTGAAAAATTGGTGGTCATTACAGGTCTTTCGGGAAGTGGAAAATCATCCTTGGCCTTTGATACCATTTATGCTGAGGGACAGCGACGTTACATTGAGACCTTTTCAGCCTACGCCAGACAATTTCTCGGCGGACTGGAACGGCCCGATGTGGATAAAATTGATGGCCTTTCCCCTGTAATTGCCATTGAACAAAAGACCACTTCAAAATCGCCGAGATCCACGGTGGGCACCATTACCGAAGTCTATGATTTTCTTCGTCTTTTGTTCGCCAGAGCTGCAGATGCC
>JBCDBE010000146.1:0-4371 GCA_039184365.1 Bacteroidota bacterium
GGGATTGGTCTATTCCGATTTTGATGAGCTTTCCATCATATTTTCAGACCTGGAGTTTGTATTGGCCTTCTTCGTCAAATTGGTGGGCTTTTTCTCCTTTTGTCTATTCTTGGGCATCTTGGTCAAACGTTCCGCCTTCGCCCTTGGCTTTTTGATTTTATGGCAAATTTTGGAGGGTATCATTAGGGGACTGATTCGATGGAAACTGTTTGATGGGGATACCACGGAGAGGATAATGGGTTTCTTTCCACTTCAATCCATGTTCAATCTCATAAAGGAGCCCATAACCCGATTGGAGGCGGTCCAAACCGTAGCTGATCAGGTCGGTGAATCCATTGAACTCAATTACTATGTCAATTGGTACGAGTTTCTTATCGTAACCGCTTGGACGTTAATTTTCATCTATTTATCCTACGCCCTATTAAAAAAACGTGATTTGTAGTATCTTACAGTGTTCGATTGATGCTGTATGATGAGAAAATTGCTTCTCTTACTATTTGCTTTTTCTATAGTCGGAGCATTTGCCCAAAGCTGTCCGTCATTGATTAGCCCTTTCGCAGGTGAAACAAATGTTCCTGTGGACGCTACCATTAGCTGGCAGGTTTCCGAAGGCGTTCCGGGATATCGTATTCGTTTGGGAACGACCCCAGGCGGTGGTGAAATATCAGAGACCTCGGTTGGCTCCGGGACATCTTTTACCCCCCGTTTTGGCCTTCCGGAAAACACCACCATTTACGTTACGATAATTCTGGATTTTCTGTTTATCGGTAGTAACGATATCGTCTGTTCAAGCCAGTCTTTTACGACGGAAGATGTCACCACTCCCCCAAATTGCACAACCGTCAACATTCCGAATGATCAGTCAACGGATGTTAGTGTATTTTCAAATATTTCATGGTCCTACGCTCCCACGGCCACTGGATACGTTATTCGTTTGGGAACCTCTCCTGGTGGAGGGGAGATATTAAACAATATTGATGTCGGGAATACCTTAAACTTTAACCCACCTGATTTTCCTCCCAACACGGCGCTATATTTAGAGATTGTTCCATACAATGAGAATGGCATGCCTGCAAGTTGTGACGAAATAAGTTTCACCACCGGTCAACTAGCAGCACTACCGGGGTGTACTTCCCTATTAAGTCCCTTAAATGGCGACCTAAACGTGCCCCTTACTCCTTTAATTGAATGGACCCCAGTTGCCAATGCCACTGGATATCGGCTAACAATAGGTACAACACCAACAAATGCCGATATTCTGGACAATACCGTTTTTACGGCTACAAGTACTTTTGTCATTGACTTTAATCCCAATCTTACATTTTTTATTACGATAACCCCTTTTAATGAAGCTGGGGATGCCATTGGCTGTGGACAGGAGTCTTTTTCAACAGTTTTGGGTTGCGGTCCCTATCTGAATTTGGATACCGGTGAATTTGAAACACTCAACCCGGAATTGGATTTTCCCGACTTGGTTTCCTTTTGCAGAAATGAAATTCCGTTTACAATAGAGGGACCAGCCAATTTGGATGGTTATCGCTGGTTTCAAGTAGATCCTTTGGGGAATGAACGCTTAATCTCAGAAAGTAGGACGGTTGATTTGGTGGAAAATGGTGATTACCTTCTTGAAGTCTTTACTCTGGTGTCCCAGTTTGGAAATATTATAGAATGTCCCACTTCTAAAAATTTCGCTGTGGTGTCCTCAGAAATTGCCACAATTGACGGTCTTGATATACGCGATACTCCCTTTGGTTTGGAAATCACCGTCAATGCGTCAGGAATCGGTGATTATGAATACGCTATCGATAATATAGATGGTCCTTATCAGGACAGTAATGTTTTTAGTGAGGTGGCCCCAGGAACACGTACCATCTATGTCCGGGATAGGAATGGATGTGGTATTGCCCAAGAGACTTTTGAGCAAGATTTGACCGTTGAAGGATTCCCTAAATTTTTTACACCCAATGGGGATAACATCAACGATTTTTGGCAATTTATCCAACCCATTGAAGGGCAGACCATAGTTCTAGTGAGCATTGAGATTTACGATCGCTATGGAAAACTGCTAAGGCAAATCAATCAGAATTCCCAAGGATGGGACGGCACCTACGATGGCAGGCCTCTTCCAGCAGGAGGATATTGGTTTAGAGCTGTGGAAGAGGATGGTGACGTTGTTCAAGGAAATTTCACCTTAAAGCGGTAAAGTTCACTGGACCCTTTACTACATTTACCGTATGAAGTTTAAAGTAGTTTCGAATTTCAGTCCAACCGGTGACCAACCTCTGGCCATAAAAGAACTCTCGGATGGTATCGTCTCCGATGCTCCATACCAAACGTTGCTTGGAGTAACGGGGTCGGGAAAAACCTTTACGATAGCAAATGTGGTATCAGAAGTGCAACGTCCAACACTGGTCCTTGCCCATAACAAAACCTTGGCCGCACAACTCTATTCCGAGTTCAAACAATTTTTTCCCAATAATGCCATTGAATATTTTGTTTCGTATTACGACTATTATCAGCCTGAGGCCTACATACCTACTAGTGGGACTTACATAGAAAAGGACTTGTCCATAAATGAGGATATCGAAAAGTTGCGGCTAAGTACTACCTCCTCCCTCCTATCAGGAAGAAGGGATGTACTTGTGGTTGCCTCGGTATCCTGCCTATATGGAATTGGAAACCCAATTGAATTTCAGAAAAACGTTATTTCCATTCATCGGGATCAGGTAATTTCAAGAACCAAGTTTTTGCGACAACTGGTACAAAGCCTGTATTCAAGAACAACAGCTGATTTTAGAAATGGAAACTTTAGGGTAAAGGGAGATGTAGTCGATGTTTTTCCAGGATATGCGGACCATGCTTTTAGAATCCACTTTTTTGGGGACGAAATTGAGGAAATTGAAGCACTGGATCCCCATAATAACTCGGTCATTGAGATTTATGATAGTTTAAACATCTATCCGGCGAATATGTTCGTCACTTCTCCGGATATCCTACAAAATGCCATACGGGAAATTCAGGATGATTTGGTCAAACAAGTAGCGTATTTCAAGGAAATAGGTCGGCCTTTGGAAGCCAAACGTTTGGAAGAGCGCACAAACTTTGATTTGGAAATGATTCGAGAACTGGGCTATTGTTCTGGAATTGAAAATTATTCGAGGTACTTGGATGGCAGACAACCTGGAACACGGCCTTTCTGCTTGCTCGATTATTTTCCCAACGATTATTTGATGGTCATCGATGAAAGCCATGTGACCCTTCCACAGGTTCACGCCATGTACGGCGGGGACCGCTCCAGAAAGGAGAATTTAGTGGAATACGGGTTCCGATTACCGGCAGCCTTGGACAACAGACCGCTAAAGTTTGAGGAGTTCGAAGCCCTACAGAATCAAGTGATCCATGTAAGTGCAACCCCGGCGGAATACGAACTACAACTTAGTGAAGGGGTCTATGTGGAACAGGTCATTCGTCCGACAGGGTTGTTGGACCCTACCATTGAGGTGCGGTCCAGTATGAATCAAATCGATGATTTAATAGAAGAAATACAACAGCGCGTGGAATTGGACGAACGTACCTTGGTCACCACCTTGACCAAACGCATGGCTGAGGAATTGGTCAAATATTTGGCCCGTATAGACATTCGTTGCCGTTATATCCATAGCGATGTGGATACTTTGGAACGGGTGGAAATCATGCAGGATTTACGTAAAGGACTTTTTGATGTATTGGTCGGTGTAAACCTGCTAAGGGAGGGCCTGGACTTGCCTGAGGTATCATTGGTTGCCATTTTGGATGCCGATAAGGAAGGTTTTTTGCGGAGCAACCGTTCGTTAACGCAAACCGTGGGTAGGGCTGCCAGGAACCTAAACGGTAAAGCCATCATGTATGCCGATACCATTACGGAGAGCATGCAAAAAACCATTGACGAAACGAATTATCGAAGGGAGAAGCAAATGGCCTATAATAACGAGAACAATGTTGTTCCAAAGGCCTTGAACAAAAGCCTCGACAATGCGCTGGCCAAGAATTCCGTTTCCACCTATCATTTTGAAAAAGTAACAATGAGGGCCGCTGAACCTGATTTGGAATACTTAACTCCGGAACAAAAGGAGAAGCTGATTCGGGATAAGCGAAAAGCGATGGAAAAAGCCGCAAAAGAGCTGGATTTTATGGAGGCAGCCAAGCTTAGGGATGAAATCAAGACGCTGCAAGAGCAAGAATCCTAGCGGTCCTTACATCCATCCAAAGATACTGTTTCAAACAAGGTTCTTTTTAAGTCACTGGAAAAAAATACGCCTGCGGCGTATTCGATATCATCGTGATTGCGTATGATTTGCTTAAATTAAAGTCGGATGCAAGCATGAATTATAC
>JBCDBE010000147.1:0-4122 GCA_039184365.1 Bacteroidota bacterium
CCAATTTATCAACGATAATGGCCTTTACTCTTGATGCAATGTCTGACATAGTGTATTGGTTTTTAAATTTAAACGTGGGCAAAAATAAAAAACTTTGGATTAAATACACCATTTGTAGATAAAATGTGCTGTAAATTACGGTCTTAAGGGGCATCCCATTACTTTTGTCCTTTCACAAAAAGTCCAAAAATGAAGGAAATTGTCCTATTGGCCTCGGGTTCAGGTTCCAACGTGGAAAACATCATTACATATTTTGATGGCCATACGAACATTAAGGTATCTTGCGTGCTCACCAACAGAGCGGATGCCCTTGTCCTAAAACGATGCAAAAGACTGGGAATTCCAGCAATGTATTTTAACCGTCACGCCTTTATGGAATCAAATGTCGTTTTAGAGCTACTGAAATCCCTGCATCCAGCCCTAATTGTTCTGGCCGGATTTCTTTGGAAAATTCCAGAGTGCTTTGTGACCGCCTTTCCCAAACAGATAATAAATATCCATCCCGCACTCTTGCCCAAATACGGGGGAAAGGGTATGTATGGTGATGCGGTACATGAGGCAGTAAAAAATAATGGGGAAGAGGAGACAGGCATCACCATCCATTACGTTAATGAACATTACGATGAGGGTGCTATCATCCATCAGGAAAAGGTAACCCTTAATAGCGGGGATTCACCAGAGACCATTGCCCAAAAGGTCCATGCCTTGGAATATGACCACTTCCCAAAGGTCATTGAAAAACTGGTATCGAACAATGGCTAAGAAGTCAAAATTTTATGTGGTTTGGAAAGGAAAAAGACCCG
Source organism: Bacteroidota bacterium (assembly GCA_039184365.1). Lineage (GTDB taxonomy): Bacteria > Bacteroidota > Bacteroidia > Flavobacteriales > Flavobacteriaceae > Croceivirga. Next base: position 804 of record JBCDBE010000147.1, read on the forward strand.
GTATTTATGAATGCTGGGAGGATTGTCAGGCACAAATTAAAGGAGTAAAAAGTGCAGAATACAAATCGTTCCCAACATTTCAAGAAGCAAAAAAAGCATTCAACGGTAATTATGCTGATTATAAAGGGAAAAAGAAGGGCAATACCGAATTGAGCCCGGAGGAGAAGTTAAAATATGGTGAACCTAACCATCATTCCATAGCGGTAGATGCCGCATCAAGCGGTAATCCTGGAAAAATGGAATACCAAGGGGTGGATACCAAAACAAAGAAAGTGCTTTTTAAACAGGGCCCTTTTGAAGAGGGCACCAATAATATTGGCGAATTTTTGGCCATTGTACATGGGTTGGCATTTTTAAAACAGAAACATAGTGATAGGGTGATTTACACCGACTCAAGAACGGCAATGAGTTGGGTGAGAAAAAAAAAGTGCAATACCAAACTTGAAAAAAACAAAAAGAACCAGCCTATCTTTGAGCTTATTGACCGTGCGGAAAAATGGCTGAAAACCAACCGCTACAATACTCCCATAGTGAAGTGGGAAACCAAGGCATGGGGAGAAATCCCTGCGGATTTTGGAAGAAAATAATGCAATAAAATATATGGTGGAATATTCATTCACAAGGGCAGTTCCCTCCTTCCATCTTACTGCTCCAAAGTCCTTAAATTAAAACTATATTTGCAGCAAATTTCAATAAATGGGCAAATTATTGATCGTGGGCACGCTTGCCTTTGATGCCATTGAATCCCCTTTTGGAAAAACAGATAAAATTTTGGGTGGAGCTGCCACCTTTATAGGTTTGGCTGCTTCTCAGTTTGATGTAGATTCGTCCATTGTCTCAGTAGCAGGTGATGATTTCCCGGATTCCTATTTACAGCTACTACGAGAAAAAGGAATTGACCTCAGCGGGGTTGAAATCGTAAAGGGAGGGAAGACGTTTTTTTGGAAAGGAAAATACCATAATGACCTCAATTCACGAGATACCCTTGTTACTGAGCTGAACACTTTGGCCGATTTTGACCCAAAAGTCCCCGATGGATACAAAGATTCTGACGTGGTTATGCTCGGCAACTTGCACCCTAGTATCCAGAAAAGTGTAATTGAACAAATGAGTTCTCGACCAAAGCTTATTATTTTGGATACCATGAACTATTGGATGGACAATTCTTGGGACGAACTCATTGATGTACTTGGGCATATTGATGTGTTGACCTTAAACGATGAAGAGGCCAGACAGTTAACCAATGAATACTCTTTGGTAAAAGCTGCTGCTAAAATTCAAGAAATGGGTCCCAAGTATGTGGTCATAAAAAAAGGGGAGCACGGTGCCCTACTTTTTAATGATAAAAACATCTTTTTTGCCCCAGCCTTACCGCTGGAAGAGGTCTTTGACCCTACTGGTGCTGGGGACACCTTTGCCGGTGGGTTTTCAGGATATTTGGCGAGCACTAAAAATATCTCGTTTGAAAATTTAAAGAACGCAATAATTCATGGGTCAAACTTAGCTTCGTTTTGTGTGGAACGATTTGGTACGGAACGAATGGTAGATTTGCATCCAAAGGAGGTACAACAACGGTTGGATCAGTTCAAGCAGCTGACCCAATTCAATATAGAACTCGAATAACCACGCCCTGATTTTCAGGGCTTTTTATGTTTAGAGCATGAGCGACCCCATTAAGCATGAGTGCGGTATTTCACTCATTAGATTGTTGAAGCCCTTAGAATACTATAAAGAAAAATACGGCACCGCCTTTTATGGGGTCAACAAAATGTACCTCATGATGGAAAAACAGCACAACCGAGGTCAAGATGGTGCTGGTTTTGCAAGTATTAAATTGGATATGGCCCCAGGGGAGCGTTATATAAGTCGCGTACGATCTTCGGCCCAGCAACCTATTCAAGATATTTTCAGACAAATCAACGATCGTATCAATTCAACCATTGCGGAAAATCCCAGATATTGGGATGATGTAGATCTTCAAAAAAAAGAAATTCCATACATCGGTGAGTTACTCTTAGGCCATGTCCGGTACGGAACTTTTGGGAAAAACAGTATTGAAAGTGTTCATCCTTTTTTGCGCCAGAATAACTGGATGCATCGAAACCTTATAGTAGCCGGTAATTTCAATATGACCAATGTTGATGAACTATTTGGTAATCTGGTTGATTTAGGGCAGCATCCCAAAGAAATGGCAGATACCATCACGGTCATGGAAAAAATAGGCCATTTTTTGGATGATGCCGTTGCCAAGCTTTACAAAGAAATTAAAAAGGAGGGCTTCAACAAAAGGGAAGCCTCTCCCCACATTGCGGAACGGCTGAACATTGGCAAAATCTTGAGAAAATCCTCCAAGAACTGGGATGGGGGCTATACCATGGGCGGCATGATGGGGCATGGTGATGCTTTTATGTTGCGAGATCCATCAGGTATTCGACCGTGCTACCATTACCAAGATGATGAAATCGTGGTAATTGCCTCTGAAAGACCTGTTATCCAAACCGTGTTCAATGTTCAATATGATCATGTTAAGGAGCTGAAACCTGGACATGCCCTAATCGTCAAAAAAAATGGCAAAGTATCCGTTGAGGAAATACTGGAACCTAGAGAGCGTAAAGCGTGTTCATTTGAACGTATTTACTTCTCTAGGGGAAGCGACAGAGAAATCTACCAGGAAAGAAAACTACTGGGGAAATTGGTGTTTCCAGAAATTTTAAAGGCCATTGAAGATGATTTGGCCAATACTGTTTTCTCCTATATACCAAACACCGCGGAAACTTCCTTCCTCGGAATGATAAAGGAAGCCCAAAACTATTTGAACAGGAAAAAAGAGGAACAAATTCTTAAACTGGGTGGGAACATTACGAAAGAAGCGTTACACGCCATTTTGGATGTAAGGCCAAGAATTGAAAAAGTGGCCATTAAGGATGCTAAACTGAGAACCTTCATCACACAGGATAGTAGTCGGGATGATTTGGTCACCCACGTATATGATATTTCATACGGTTCGGTTAAACCAACCGACAACCTGGTCATTATAGATGATAGCATTGTTAGGGGAACCACCTTGAAAAAAAGTATTCTTAGAATGTTAGATCGGTTGCATCCCAAGAAAATAGTGGTGGTTTCATCCGCTCCCCAAATACGCTATCCCGACTGTTATGGAATTGACATGGCAAAACTGGAAGATTTTGTGGCTTTCAGGGCCGCTTTGGCACTTCATCAAGACCATGGAACCACCCATATCATTGAGGATATTTATCATAAGTGCAAAGAACAGGTGAACAAAAAGGACAAAAATGTGGTGAATCATGTTCAAAAA
>JBCDBE010000148.1:0-3986 GCA_039184365.1 Bacteroidota bacterium
AGTCATGGACATCATGATGGTAAACAAACTACCGATTCCAAAAGAAAACAAGGGAAGAGCAATAATATACATCCAGGGTTTGCCCGGCACAAAAAGAAAATACAACATGATGTATCCCACCACTGAGATAGCCTGTGATAGCATAAAAGCGTTTTTCTTACCCATTTTTTTTGACATCCAGGTTACTACCGGAATCACAATAAAAGTCGTGCCCAAAGCGCCCAAACAGCCAAACAGGGCCACCCATATGCCCGTAGCGCCAGCATCTCCATTGAACAATTTATAAACGATGACGAAATAGGTGAGCGTGGCAACCGTATTGAATGCGTTAAAAATCAAAAATGTTGCTCCACATAGTTTCCTAAACTCATTTATTTTGAATGCTTCCTTAAAACTATAAGCAATCTTCCTTAAACTGCTCCCGATATTCTCCAAACTCAAGGGCTCATAGTCTTCGTCCAATGTTGACTTACTTTTGATGAAAATTGCAGGAACCATGGCGCAAAGCGCACATGGGATGGCCACCCAAACCGCTAGTTCCCGAACGGCAACATCTGAAGACGGAAACCAATCCTTGTCATCCATAATAACCCAAAACCAGGGCGCAATAACCCAGGCCCACTGGCCTATCCATTGGGCTACGGCCATGATATTGGTGCGTTCGTGAAAGTCATCACTCATTTCATAACCCATGGCTACATAGGGAACGCTAAATAGGGTCAGTCCCAAGTAGAATATTGTGGCCCACAGAAAGAAGTACCAAAAATTATACTGTAGCGAATTCTCAGCATACAACTGCCACATGAAAATAAATGCAATGCCCATCAAAATCCCACCAATCAATACATATTGCTTTCGCCTTCCATGTTTGGATTTGGTGTTGTCCGAGATGTAACCCATTATAGGGTCGGTAATGGCATCAAAAATCCGAGGAAAAAAATATAATAGGGACCAAAGCCATCCATTAAATCCCAAAGATTGCACCAATACCACCATAAAAATGGCAAGAATGGCCGGGAACATTTGGTTCGCAAACATTCCGATACCAAAAGCCACTTTTTGGCCGAAAGGGACTCTTCTGGTAGCAGTAAACATCATCGTTGGGTTGACCTATTCATTGAACTTCTTTTCGAATTAATTCCTATGTGCCTAACGGTTTAAAATACTCCTCTACAGTTTTTCTTCGTATAAATTACAAGGCGTTCCACTTCTTTGGCTCCTGCCGGCATTTCTGCCAGTTGCAAACCGGGATAGTCATCAGCAGCTTTCCAGTTGGCAATGGTAGTACTGAAAAAGGCCGATGCTTCGGAATCAGCTTCATAAATGATCAAATCATAAGCTTCACCTTTATCCCCTCCAAAACGAGTAACCACCTGCCATTCACCATCTCGCTTGTAGGAGGTGTTTGTGTGGTCGGATTGTGGATAATATCGGTCATCTGTGGGTCGGATGATTACCCAGATGTCCTTTGAATGCCCCTCAGGATAGACCCCCATGGTCAAAATGCGACAGTCCACGGAATCCTTTTCAATAGGGGAAACTACCTTAACAGCATCCACTGTTCCGCTAATCTTTAATTTATTGCCGATGGAAACCTGCTCCATTTGGGTATTGTAATTCACAAGATCTGATGAGTAGCTCCCAAAAATGACCATCAAAACACCTATGATCCCGAAGGCCAATACCAGTTTGCTGCCGAGAAATCCTTCTCCCGAGTTTCCTTTTCTATTACCCAATAAAGCGAGTAAGACCAAGAAAACTCCAATTACTACAATTATTATTTTTGTTGACATTGTATTCTATTTTTCGATTTATCTCTTTAAGCTTTATAAAACCCCTCGACGCTCTTCCAACTGCGCTTTGATATCCTTTGCCCTTTCTTCGGACAAGCTATATTTCCACATGACCCAAATGGCCAAAGCCGCCGTAACCACCGGAATAACGATGTCGGCAATTCTCAATTTGGTCAGCGTATCGACCGTTTGAGTTGCTGCATTGCCGTCAAAACCTATCACCTTCAACACTAAACCCCCCAGAACTAGGGCCAAACCTTGCCCGAGCTTTACCACCCACCAATAAAGGGCACCAAAAGTCCCCTCTTTCCTAGGCATTCCGTTTAGAAGCTCATCCAAATCACATACATCGGCCGTCATACTCATCATGAGGGTAAACAAACTGCCCAAACCAAAAGACATCAAAGGTATTGGAATAAAGGAAAGCCAAATGTTCTCTGGGGTAAATGCCCACCATTTCATGAGATATCCAACAATGGATAGTGCTGTGGAGATGATAAAAGCTTTCTTTTTTCCCCATTTTGTGGCCATGGCCGAAACAATGGGAATCACCAAAAAGGCCGATACCAATGCCCCAATGGAACTAAACCAGGCTGGCCATGTTGAGGTGGCCTCGTAACTTCCATTAAAAATGTAAAAAACGAAAATGAAGAAACTAAAGGAAGCCACAATTTGATATCCATTAAACACCAAAAATGTTGCCCCGCACAATTTCATAAAGGGCTTGTTTTTTACCGCCTCTTTTATACTTACAAACAGGTCTTTTAAGTTACTAAATATAGAGGTGAAGGTTAACTTTTTTCTATTGCCCATATGCGAGGCGTCAATGCCCCTACAAAAAATGGCCGGTAAAAGTCCGAGTAGCAAACAAGCAACCCCAACATAGATTGCCATCGTCCTTACCCCTTCGGCTTGATTGCTAAAAATATCGGGATCGGCAATGATTACCCAAAACCAAGGCACAATGACCCAAGCTAATAATCCCACTGTTTGCGAAAATGCCATCAAACGTGTCCGCTCATTATAATCCGATGTCATTTCATAACCCAATCCCACCAAGGGAGTTGCGAACATCGTATTTCCAATAAGAAAAACCATGGACATGATCAGGAAGTACCAAAAATTATAGTCGGATGAGTTCCCTTCATCCAATTGCCAAAGCAAAACAAAGGTAACGGCACTTAAAATCCCACCCACAAAAATATAGGGTCTTCTTCTCCCCCATTTGGAGCTGGTGTTATCTGAAATAAACCCCATTATAGGGTCGGTAATTGCATCAAAAAAACGCGGCAATCCGCCTAGAAGTCCGGCCAAAAAGGGGTCCATCCCAAAAGCGGTTAACAAGAAGAACATAAAGAACCCCAAGGCTCCAGGGTACAGGTTCAAAACCAAATGTCCGGCCCCAAAAGCGGCCTTCTGTCCCAAAGGGACCCTATCTGTTTTGATGGTTTTTACGTTTGACATAATTTTAGTTTTAGTTAGTATGAATTGGTTTAGGCCTGGGGTGTTCCGCTAGGAATCACAATGGTCTGCAAGGCCTTTCCGCTTATGTTGATTTGTATTGATTCGTCACCCAATGAAAGGGTAAACGATTGAGGTTCCTCTTCTTGATTTAGAACTACCACTGCAAATGTTCCATCAGGGTTTTGGGCTGCTGTCACCAACAAACCATCCGCATTTATTTTATGACCTATACGCTGGGCCCCCGCCCGAATAAATTTGCTGAAATGGGCCATGGTATGGTACAAAGGCGTAAAATAAACCTCATCTGCCTCAGGGTCCACCAATACTGGGGCCACACACCAGTTTTTGAACCAATTGGGACCCCCTTGACGGTCGAGCACCATGTTCCAATCAATCCAGCCATCCACCCAATTGTTTAAACAGCCAATGATGTCCCTTGCATATCGATAAACTGGAACATATTTGGGGTGCATATGCTTTTGATCTTCCGGAGCCCAATCCCAACCCCAGTCCGTAGCTTCTTTGGACCAGTACCAGGCATCGTCTTTCCATACCGGTACTTGGGCATCACCACAGGCTTCAGATTGAATCAGATGTTTATAGGGTGCTATTTGATGCGCATATTGTAGCGCCTCTGGGAAAACTTCGAAGGTGCTGGCATACCAATGAATAGCCGTGCCGCTAAAGTACCTTGAGCTAGCTTCATCATTATACATTTCATCTACCCAC
>JBCDBE010000149.1:0-3857 GCA_039184365.1 Bacteroidota bacterium
CCCCAACTTTTGCGCATAGGATATAATACCATGTACAGCGGCCTTTTTTACTTGCTCTCCGCTCATGGGATAGCACCCAAGGACACAGCTTCCACCCATTTGAATGGTTGTAGCCCCTACCAAGGTTTCCCCCCAAACATTATTAATGGTCTGGTAGATATTTCTGTTCCCTTTTTCATCGGCCTGTGCAATGGGTGAAACTGAAATGCCGTGCAAAGTGAACGTGACCATCTCCAAACGGGGAAACGCCCTTCCCATGCCATCAGCATCTACAATAGGAATGTTTTTTTGAGCAGCAACTGCAAATGGGATAACCCCATTAAGACCACCAGCCTCGGCAGGCATGACCGCATCAATTTTTCTTCCCAAATACTCTTCCATTATTTCAAAGGCTCTGATGAATTCACCTCCGGAAAAAAGTTTTTCAACTAAAATCATGGGTGCTCCAAAGGCCGCAATGGGGACTATCAATGCACCATCGTCGAGTTCTTCGGCAACTATAAGTGAAACCTCTCCATACGTCTCCATCGCCTGCTTCGCCATTAGCTTTCCTATGTACGGGTCGCCACCGCCTCCAGTGCCCAGGACCGTAGATCCCATAGCTATATATTCAATGGCATTTGAATCAATTTTTCGCATACTTATTTCACAGTTTTTTTAAGCAAATAATACACCAATGCAGCAATAACGATTCCCAGTATGTTTTTCACTTGGGAATCCATCATTAACATGATGGCCACCCCAGCCCCCCATGAGCCTATTCCTTTCCATTTGATTTTGTTTGCTTTCTCTTGATATGACTTGGCGATGTAATAATCGGATATCATAACTCCCGCTACAGGAGTAATGGTAATGGTCAATAGTGTGATAAAACTCATGAAATGGGACAAGATACCCATAGCCGCAAGCAGTATTCCCACAATTCCTACAATCAAGGTGGTTTTTGAACGAGAGGCCTCCTTTAACTCAAAAAGATCATTGAAGGCCAATCCAGAGGAATAGCTATTCATGACATTAGAGGTCCATGTGGCCAGGATGAGAATTGACATGGCAAAAAACGGGAATCCCAAGCTTGAAAAGATCTCAACAATATCATAAGTTCCCTGGGTAATGGCCAAAATTGCCCCGATGGCCAGTAGACATAATGCTGAGGGGACAATCCCAAAGATGGAACCCAAAACAGCATCTCTTTTGCTGGCTGCAAAACGATTATAATCGGGTGAAATTACACCTCCTACGGAAATGAACCCAATAGCGAGCCCTATGGCCTGCAAGAAGGGCATATTGTTTTTCGGTCTAAAATCCAATACTTCTTGGAAACTATGGCTCTTAAAGGTGATTACAAGACCATAAACCAACAGTAAAATGATAGCAGGTACTGCGATATAATTGAGCCACTTTAGGTATTTGAACCCGAACACGGCCGTGAGCACCATAATGATCCCCCAAAAGACCGATGTTGCCCAAACGGGAATATCTGGCCCGCCCATCGCTATCAGTATTTTTGAAAAGGACGCTCCAGCAATATTGCTTTGGATCCCGAACCAACCCAAAGTTGACAATCCAATGACCAAGGCAACAATCACTTTGGCACCATTTTCTCCAAAACTACTGGAGGCCAATGCAACCGTGGCTTTTCTTCTTTCTACCGCTGCCATACTCATCAACGACATAAAAAGTACCACAAAACCAAATCCAATTAGACCTGCCCAAACTGACAAGGTAAAGCTTAGGCCACTGATCAAAGAACTTCCGATGAGTAGGGCGGGTACGCTTACGATACCTCCGAACCAGATTCCTGCCAAGCTGTACCATTTTGTGTTGGTTTGATTGTTTACCATGCTACTGTGCCCTTATTAATATGTAAATGAGTTTTGTGTCCTCCAGAACATGACCTGCCTGCGGCTCAAAAGCTTCCAGGCAAACCACATCACCAGACTTTAGATGACCATTGATGGAACCATCCTCACTGAGCATTTTAATATGGCCCCTTTCAATAATGGAAATTTCGTGACTTTGATGTCTTGTAAACCCCTGCTCCGGAATTCTGGTTCCTTTTTTTAAGAATACGGTCCCCATTTGAAATGCTATCCCTGCTGTCTGGACATCAAAAAGCGATTTGTTGTAATGCTCCTCAGGATGCGGATATGTCATTCTCTTAATCTCCATCAGTTCACAATGAGGTGGTTACCAAATTGATAAGCGCCGGAAAACAGCCTAAAATTATCCATATGTGACCCACCGTTGATTTTAAAAAGGTCATATGACCTCGGTTTTACGTATTTAATTCTTTTATGATATCGGCAAAAAAGTGCATTCCATGTGTCAAAACCCGTTGGATTTAAATACCTGATATTTAGGTCATTCCCCAGGCTGGACACTGTAGAACGCTCTAGCTTCTTTTTTGCTGATGTACCCATTTTTTACATCCAGCAGCACTTTATCTTTTGGGCGATCTTTGGGATTTCCGTACCCGCCACCCGTGGCGGTAACACATCTGATCGTATCACCTTTCTCCAAGGCAATATTGGTGCCCAGACTATGTCTTTCTTGTGTACCATCTTTTCGAAGGATCAAGAAATAATTGTACGACCCATCGTGCCCGCCGTTCAGTCCCCAGGTTTTGGTTTTCTCACCTAAAAATGCAGCTGTGACATAGGCACCATTAGACACCACTTTATAGTCGACATACTGTCCATTGCCTCCTTGAAACTCACCATAACCACCTCCTTCATTATGAAAGGCATATTGCTCCACTTGTATGCCATAGCGCATTTCCCGTATTTCAATGGGGATATTGTAGGATTCACCGCTACCACAGGAAAGCTGTCCCCGATTTCCATCATGGGATGAGGAAGCTCCCCAACCCCCGGCCAAGGGTTCGGCTTGAATATAGAATTGTCCGGTATCTTGATGTATCCCAGAGATGAAAGTGGCACAGACCGAGCGCAAATGTCCGGCAGGTAGTTTATCGGGAATCACAGGTGCCAAAATCTTCCAGACCAAATCTATGGCCGTAATCAAAACCTCATAGTAGACCGATACTGCCGAAGGTGCCTCTGCACTGACAATGGTTCCCGGCCCACAAATCACCTTCATTGGTCTAAATGCTCCTCCATTGGCATCCATACTTGGGGTGGTTATGGCCTTGAAGAGACTTCTACAGCCTGTGACCAAACCACTAAAGGCCAAATTGGTAGCCCCTTTTACCTGGGAGTGCGAACCATTAAAATCAGCTATAAATTCATTGTCCGTTACCGTAATTTTTGCTTTGATGGGAAAAGGCCCTTCCCCAAAACCATTGTCCTCAATTTCAGAGGTTCCTGTATAAACCCCATTCGGAATTTTCTTTAGGGCCTCAATACACATGCGTTCCCCATAATCGAGAAAATCCTCCTTAGCTTTTATAAATGTATCCAGTCCATATTTTTCAATAATTGAAATCACCCTGCGAGCACCTATTTCTGCAGCGGCTATTCCCGCATAAAGATCACCAAGGGTACTATCCGGTAATCGGACATTGGATTTGATCAGATCGACAATCGCTTCATTCACCTTGCCTTTTTTCCTCACTTTGATGAATGGAAGATGCAATCCTTCCTGAAAAATTTCCGTGGCCACAGTGGACACCGAACCCGGAAAGGTCCCTCCCAACTCCGTCCAATGCGCTTTGTTGACTGTAAACGCAACCAATTCATTGGTATAAAAAACAGGGCATATCACCGATACATCTGAAAGATGGGTACCCCCACCCGCATAAGGGGTATTGGCGATGACCACGTCTCCTTCGTTCAAAGTGTTTTCTTCGTGGAATTTCTCCAAAGTGGCCCGTACCACAGCATCCAGCGCTGCCAAAA
>JBCDBE010000150.1:0-3572 GCA_039184365.1 Bacteroidota bacterium
ATCAGTGATGTTGGTTCCCCAAAGATTCAAGGTAAAGTTGTCAAAAGTAACGCCAAGTCTTGCGTTCAAAAGATGGTATGATGACGATACGGCAGCGTTGTCTTCATGCCAATAGATTTCTCCGGTTCCTTCTAAATTGACATTGCCAGTGAAGGCAACATTCTTTGTAATGGCAAAGCTCGATTCCAATCCGAAACTGTAGCTGTCCTGGGGCACTAGGGGCGTATTGTTCCCTGAGACGTCAATGGTCTCATTGGCACCCGTACTTACTGTGGATGTCCCTTCTGTTATTCTAGCTTTACTCACCCCATAACTTGCCAATATATCCAACCAATTGGTTGCCCTCAATTTTAAATCCGCCTCAAACCCGACCGACTCACTTTCCGGAACATTGAAGTTGCCAATCAGAATATTTCCATTTCCACCGTCCAACACTAAAGCGTACAATTGCTGATTGCTGAAATCAATATAATACCCTGATAGGTTCAATATGAAGCGACCATTCCACCATGTATTTTTCATTCCAATTTCATAGTTGTCCGTAGTCTCTGCATCAAAATCTGAACTGTATCTGACCGTATTTCCCTGGTTAAAACCACCTGTTCTATACCCACGGCCATAATTGGCATATAACAACGTGTGCTCCGTGGCCTTTAGGGCCACTGAAAATTTGGGCTGAAGTTGGGTGTCCGTTTTTTCTGGGTTGGTGTTTTCCGTGACGTTGTCCTGCTCAATATTGTCCCGATCATACCGAAGTCCTGCAGATAATGTCAACTTGTCTGAAACCTGAAAATCCAAAAATCCAAATGCGGCGAAAGTGTTATAGGTATTGGTGAAGTTTCCGATGGCCAATCTCGATTGGGTTCCCGTAGGTTCAAAGGGTGGGGCAAAAAATCCAAAATCTGCAGTGGCATCCGTAATGAGCTCTTTATCCAACTTTTGATAAAAAGCACCCAAATCCCAGCTTACTTTACTATCGGTCACCGTTGAGCTCAAACGAAATTCTTGATTAATAGTTTCGGTATTGCTGTCTTGAATCTGTCTCAAAACATCAGCTGCGGTAAAATCAAGGTCACCCACGTGGTTGCGCTCTCCTTTGTTATAGGAAGATGATGAGGTAAGCCTAACATTGCCCAGGTTAAAATCAAACTTTAGATTACCATAGATGGCGTCAAGTGTCGAACGCCCAAATTGGTCCGCTTGGATAGCAAGGTTATCAAAATCATCGGGATCAATGGTAGCACTCCCATTCGTGGGAGCGGCATAATACACGGCCCCTGCTTCGGCATCAATAAATTGACCAGTAAGGGTGGCCGTCGCATTGGAAGATAAAATGGCCTTTAACTGCCCTCTTACCGATAGGTCTTCTATAAAATCTGGGGTGGTGTTCAAGGTAACATTGTCCAATAGGCCATCGCCATTTTTATAGGTTCCTGAAATTCGATAGAACAGTTTATCCTTGATCAAAGGTCCTGTGGAGGACAATTGTGCCTGAAATAGGTTTCCATTGGCATACCCAAACTGAAGCTTATTTCGCGAAGTATTGGTGGGTTCATTGGTTACGATGTTGATGGCCCCGGCTATGGCGTTTCTACCATAAAGCGCCCCTTGGGGTCCCTTTACAATCTCAATCAAGGCCAGATCGAATAACTCTTGATTTATAAGATTGGGGTCTGGTAAGGTAACACCATCTATTACGAATGCTATTGGTGATTCTCCATTTCTAATATGGGAAATTCCCCTAACAGTGATAAAATTGTTACCGATATTCTGCGAGGTTGTAAAATTTACATTTGGAATTTGATCCGCAAAAGTCTGTACGTTGGTAATACCTTTGGTTTCTATTGCCCGCGACGTAAATGTGACCACCGATTCCGGAATGGATTGAACAGACTCAGCCCGTCGCCTTGCCCTTCCCACAACATTGTCAAATCCTTGTACCACCACTTCTTCAAGCTGGGAAGCATCCTCTTCCATGGTCACATTCATGGATCCACCGGAAACAACAATTTCCTGGGTCTTAAATCCAAGGTATGAAAAGACCAGGGTGGCCCCTGAGCTTACCCGAATGGCATAATTTCCCTTAAAATCCGTAGTGGTACCGTTAGTGGTCCCTTGTTCGATTACAGATACGCCTAAAAGTGGGCCTTCTGCGGATTGAACCTTACCACTGACCTCTACATCTTGGGAAAAACAGCAATAGGAAATGAGCACACTTAATAATAGAATCAATCGTAGCATGAGTTATCTGTTATAAGTTAGTTGGCTAAATATATACAGCGCTATTTTCCTAATTTTTTTTTCCAAATTATAAATTATATTTTAGTAATTCCATTTTATTTTTTAGGAAATCTATGGAAAATTTATTAAAAAGGAATGATGGCGAAACCTTGTTGTTGACCAAGAAGGTATTTACGGTTCTCCTGGAACGGGTCATTGCGCATTTTAAGGAATCCCATAAAATAGAGGGAAAGTACAATGATTCCCAGCTGTATGGTTTTGGAAATTACGATGCTGAACTGGCCAATCTAAAGAATGACCTGGAATTGATTCTTAGGGGGTATGTCAATGGCAAGTATCTATACAACAAGCTTAGGGAGGCATCCTCAGGCAAGCCTATCATAAAAATAAGCAGGGAATACCGATCATTATTTTTCAATTATTTGGGATATAGGGATGTTATTGAATTTGTTGAAAGTGGCTTGTTTACACCAAAACAGCGTGATACGCAACATGACCTGCTCCATAAAAAAGGCAGCTTGATCGATCATTACTATGTGTGTTACTATTTTGGGGAGGATAACAAGATGAACAAAGGGCAGGTCATCATATATAATGATTGGAAAACCGTAGAAATGATATACGTATATGCAGATGATGATGGCTCAAGGGGGGTATACACTTTTTATGGGACCATCAATCAAAGTGAGGATTTTGCCCATTTTGACACCAAATATTTTGTTGGAAACAAAAAAAGTGAAGGCGCCAAGTTCATTTTTTTTATTGGGAAATCATCTCCGAACGAACGGCACTTCCTTACGGGAACGTATTCTGGGTATGATAAATATGACCGAGCCATTGCGGGAAAAATGATCTTGAAAAAATACAACACCAAAGCAGGGATAGAGGAAGAAGTAAACGATAAATCCTTTGACCCCATCATTTGTCAAGAATTAAATAAAGTCAGGTTGGTCGTGGAAAGTAATATCAGGAAAAACCCCCTTCGGTTTTCCAAAAAAAGTCCTTATGCCCAGATACTGACCAAATCGGCCGGGGATTTCAACTTTGAATTCAACTTGGATGGAAAACAACATGTACTCAAACTCAAGATAGAAAAATACCATTACAACATCTTAAGTTTAAATGATTCCATTATTGTAGAAGAGGACAAGGTTATAGTTCTGAACAAGGGGCAGATCTTGCATCTTGATTTTTCCGTTTCCGGAATGTTCCATCTGCAAAAAATATCGGTTTACTTCAACGCGATGGAGTTCATTGACAAAAACGAAGGGGTCGAAGGAAATTTTAATGGCGTTGATATCAACAATAAGATTGTTTCTGGAACGGTGACC
>JBCDBE010000151.1:0-3332 GCA_039184365.1 Bacteroidota bacterium
CCCAGCAATTCAGCGCTGATAAACGGCCCCAGTCTCGAGCCTGTGGGTGGAGCCCCTTGGCATCCCCGTCATTTAAGGGCCATTTCTTTTGTCGGGTCATGGAGCCAATTGAAACAAAACGTTCCAGGATATTTTGGATTGGGAACGGCCATTCAGAACATGAAGGATAAAGGCCGAATAAATGAAATCAAAGGACTTTATCAAGATGTGCCCTTTTTCAGGGCCCTAATGCATAACAGCATGATGGCCTTGGCCAAGACCAATTTTAATTTGACGAGTTATCTTAGGGAAGATAGGGAGTTCGGGGAATTCTGGAAAATACTCTACGATGAGTTTCAGCTATCCAAGAAAATGCTGCTGCAGATTTCTGGAAGTAAAATTTTAATGGAAGAAGAGGCAGTTTCTCGGGAGTCGGTAAAAATTCGAGAAAAAATAGTATTGCCGCTACTCGTTATTCAACAAAATGCACTGTTCCATATTACTGAGGATACTGAACTGAAAGAACTTTATGAGAAAATTGTAACCCGTTCCTTGTACGGTAATATTAACGCCAGTAGGAATTCAGCTTAAATTACCGCTTAACCCCTGTTTGGATTTGAAACCAAATAGGTTTAATGGTAGGAAAGGTTCCCGTCTTTTTTTTTAATGGATGTGATGACATCGTGAACCACGTTTTCAAAGGAATGTTTGCGCATTGGTTTCACCAGAAAATGATGGATTCCATATTCCTCTGCCCTGGATGAGAATTTTTCCCAAGAGGAATTCAAAATTACGGTTGCTGGTATTTCAATGGCATCCAATAATTCAAATCCGTTGACATCCTCCAACAGAATATCCAAAAAAACAAGGTCTGCGTTATGCTTGTATATCGCTTCAATTCCCTCGTAAGGATTTGAATAAGCACCAACCAATTGCAGTTTAGGATGGTTTTTAATCAGTAATGAAATCGCCAATCGATGTACGGAAGAATCATCAATAATAATGCTCTTATATTTCATGGTAAGTGATTTGGGTAAGCTAAAACTACTATCCAGGAATACAGAGGACGAAAGATTTGGGGTGAAGGCTAAAAAAATTCGATAAAGGGCTTTGAACCTGAAAATTAGGGAAGGTGATTACGTTCTTGTTTTTAGACGAATGGCATTATTTTGTCGGGCTATGGCTTAGTAAGGAATAAAAAGCTTGTATCCCATAAGCTAATTGACCAATTCTTAGATTTTCATTGGGACTATGTTGGTTGTTGTCCGCATTTACCATGGGAACAACAAAAGCTGGAATCTGAAGCTCATTGATAAAAGGTGCTATAGGAACGGTCCCCCCCATAATGCGGATTTGTACCACATCTTCACCAAAGTTGTCCTTCAAGGTTTTCAACAAAAATTGACCATATGGATTGTCCAAATCCGTTCGAAAAGCGTCGGTAACATTACCCTCCTTTACAGTGACAATCTTATCATAGGCCATTCTTTCTTCCTTGCTAGGGATATGATCAACAATATGGTACCCCTGTTTCTTGATATGATCTTTGACCAAACCCTTTAGTCGGTTGCCATCAGTTTCCGGGACCAGCCGTAAATCCAATTCTACCGTCGCACTTTCTGGAACAATAGTTCTTGCTTTATCACCAATCCAACCTGAACCCAAACCTCGAATATTGAGACTTGGATACTGCAAGGCTTCCTGATAAAAGCCCCCTACTTTTTCAGCCGTTTTAAATTGAAGGCGTTCCGATATGTCATCATCATTGTCCGGAACACGCTTTAAGATGGTTTGTACATTTTCGCTCAAGGCAATCCCATCATAATAACCAGGAATGGTTACCCTACCTTCCAAATCTTTCATTGTTGATAGCAATTGTGCCAACCGAAACCCCGGATTAGGTGCATAGTTGCCATAGTGCCCACTGTGCTGAGGTTCCGCTGGGCCATGGGTGGTCAAAGTCAGCGTTGTAATGCCACGACAACCATAAATTAAAGTTGGTTTTCCGGAGGGATGCATGGGACCATCATTGATTACCAAAAAGTCTGCCTCCAAAAGGTCACGATATTCCTTGACCGCTTTGGGCAAAGGTGTACTGCCCCTTTCCTCTTCACTATCCAATAGTACCTTAATGTTCAAAGGGATGTTACTGCCATCTTCTTTTAGCAGGTCCAAAGCATGTAATAGCATTACAATGGGGCCCTTATCATCAGATGTGGAGCGGCCAAAAAGCCGCCAATCGTAATTAATATCATCCCCCAACGCATCAAATGAAACTTGTTCAAAACCATCTTCATTGGGCTTTTTTAATACCATAAGGTAGGGATTGGGTTGGTCCCATTTTGTGGCGTCCACGGATTGTCCATCCAAATGCATATAAATCAATACCGTGGGTTTTGCATCATCCATAGGCAAGGCAGCAAAAAACAACGGAAGATTCTCTGTTTCCAATTCGGCGGTGTTGAATCCCCGTTTTTGAAATTGTTTTTGGAGCCAAAAAATATTGTCATCAATGTCAGTGGCATTCAAAGCATCATTGGGCAGGGCTACAAATTCCCTAAGACTTACTATGGATTCTGCTACTTGGGACTTCAAGGCCACACTATCTAAGTTTTGTCCTACAGCAATTCTGACAATTAGAAAAAAAATGACGAAAAAAGTGTGTTTCATCTAAAATAAATTGAAAAATGTAAGAAAATACATCAATAATCGTTTGAATTCCAATAAATGCTTATTTTGAATTCAAATCTTGTTTCACCCACTAAAGATAAACAAGTACTTGTCACCATTAATCGCACAAGTATAATTTTTCACGTACTTATTGTTTTGGTCTTGGCCGGACTGGCAACCAATTTTCTTACCGAGTATCACTTGGGGGGCTTTACTAAATATGCGGTCAAACATTTGGTGGTATTCTTCACGATTCTCATTTCTGCGGCTTTTTGGAAATTAAAATTGATGTCCACCAGTGTTCTTTTTATTATCATGGTTTATATCAATATCCTTTCCTCAACCATTTATTTACCATTTAGGTTGCAGGAACCTAACCTGAACTTTGAAGGGTATTTTTCAAGGGTGGAAATGATGGTATTTGTCATGGGACTTCTACTGGCCGTCTTTGAAAAACCGTGGCATCAATTCATTGTCATTGGTTAGTAATTCATGGAGGTCAATCATAATTGTGTTTTTTCAATATTGAAACAACTGCATTATGCAAGCTTTTACATATTGGATGGAGTTTTAATGCACAAATGTGAATACTTTAACGGGATATTTGTACTCTGATATTCTTCCCTCCAATAGATCAATTTCATTTTCATCAGTTCAAAACTCTCTTGTTCGCTATATAATGC
>JBCDBE010000152.1:0-3310 GCA_039184365.1 Bacteroidota bacterium
TGTGGTCTTTGTCTACCTCCCTGATTTTGTTGTACCAGGCTTGTCGCCATCATATCCATTCCCAACTCGCCACTTTCAAAAATATGTGCCAATAAGTCGTCAAAATAAATGCTCTTGGCATTGAAGGTCACCGACCCGGCTTCTTCAAGGGGAGTGGCCGTATATACATCAAGTTTCAAATCAAAACTTAGGGCATCTATGATTTGCGCAATGGATGTTTTGTTGAAATCTACATTGAGGATTTTGTTTATGGTATCCAAAACTTCATAGTTCATCCCCGATCTTAGACCACGCAAATGTTTTCCTTGCCCTTGCTCCACTTCCATGGCACTAAAAAGGTAAAAACCATCCCTTGATTTTGAATGTGCCAATCCATTGATATCCGCCAGTTTTTCCATGGCTTTATCAAACGGTACTTGGTTCAAATAGCCATTGATAGTTCTGCTCTTTAGATCATTGGCATATAACAGGTTCCTGCCGGACACCTCCATAATCCTTCTGAAAACCTTGTCCAACGGTTCATTGTTGACATCGATGGAGATGAGTTCATTTGAAGGGCTATAGTCAACCTGAACTATTTTTTCTTCGGGTACGGGAGTAGGTGGAATGAAACGTTTTATGGAGAGGATACTTCCCGTAAAATCAATGGTCAAACTGTACTCCTTGCATAGAAAAATAAGGAGGTCCGCCACCGTGACATTGGTGAAGTTGTTTACGACGGTAATGTCGGAAATATCATGGGCTACGCTTAGGTTAAGCCCATGTACTTTGGAAACGGCAATCAAAAAATTGGGAAGGGTGACCTTGTTCACATTGACCTCCAATTTTAGTTTTTCACTGAACTCGGGATTGTCCACCGCCAACACTTCAAGATTGTTCTCAATACCTTGGATCCTATCTTCCTGGGCACGGACAAAGGATGTCCAAAGTATAAGAAGTAATATGGGTAGGAATTTTTTCATGGGTTTATTTTGTCAATAGAGGATATACTTCATCAATGGAAGTAACACCCGTTTTTACCATTTCAATGGCATTGGTCTTTAAGGTGGCTATGTTGTGTTCTTTCAGGTAGGTATCAATTTCAAGATCATTCCTTTTTATGGCTACTCCCAATGCTTTGTTTATCGGTAAAATTTCGTAAATGGCCTTACGTCCGCTGTATCCTGTTTGATGACAATGGGGACAGCCCATGGGTTTAAAATGATGGGGCAACTGGTTTGGCATATTGAATTGTCCCGGAAATACTCCTTTATCCAACGCTACCTTTTGTTTACATTGTCCACAGAGCTTTCGCACTAAACGTTGGGCGACGCTCATATTCAGGGTACTTGCAATTAAAAAGGGGGGTACGCCCATATCAATCAATCGTGAGATGGTTCCCCATGCCGAATTGGTATGTATGGTGGACAGCACCAAATGCCCGGTTAAGGCGGCGCGAATGGCCATGTTGGCCGTTTTAACATCCCTGATTTCACCCACCATAATGACATCAGGATCCTGACGTAAAAAGGTCCGTAGCGAACTGGCAAAATCAAGTCCAATATTCTCTTTGAGTTGCACCTGATTGATGCCTTCCAATGTATATTCAATGGGATCTTCAATGGTCAATATATTGGTGTCTTCCGTGTTCAGTACTTTTAGGGTGGCGTAGAGGGTTGTGGTCTTACCGGATCCCGTGGGGCCAGAAATCAAAATGATGCCATTGGGCTTTTTCATCCCTTCCCTGTATTGTTCCAGCTCACTTTTGGAAAAACCCAATCGGGTCAATTCCACGCGACCGGTATCCCTGCTCAAAATACGTAACACCAATTTTTCACCGAACAGGGTGGGCAGGGATGATACTCGAATATCAAACTCTTCCACATTATTCTTTACTGTGATACGCCCGTCTTGGGGCAAACGTTTCTCGGCAATGTCCAGGTTGGCCCTGATCTTTATTTTATTGACCATGGTTGGATAGTCTTGAATGGGAATACTGTATTGTTCCAACAGTTTTCCATCCAAACGATAGCGAATCCGGCAGCGGGTTTCATAGGGTTCAAAGTGGATATCACTACTGCCCAAACTTTTGGCATTGCGTAAAATTTTCTCTAAAAAATCACTGGTATAATCCAGTCTGTTCAAGGCTTTTTTTGAGCCAATTCTGTAATTGGTGGTCAAATACTGCTCTAGTTCTTCGCAATCACAAGGCTGCAATAGCACGTTGGTATCCAATACAATGTTCAGTTCCGCCAAGAGTTCGTCCAATATTTTGCTATCCGTTTTGAACGCCAGTCCGTTGTCATTTTCAGCTATGGGTATGATACGGTAGTGAAAAGCCTGCTCCGCCGTAATTTTCTGTTGTAATTTATTAGGTATTTGATACTTGCTGTGTTCCATTAAATTAGGTAGAGTGAAAACTGATTGGTAAAAAGCCGCAAAACCATTATGGCCGCAAGAAATAGGCCCATTAAACCGGCCAAGGGTACCGTGTTGGTCCTGGAAAAATAGGTGATTATCACAAACCCCAACAAAGAAAAAAAGATGGAGCCCGCAAATAACACCAAAAACGTTACGGTAGGAAATCCAAGCGCAAAGGCATACATAAAAAGGATATCCCCCAATCCAAAACTGGTGTTCAAAAACCTTTTGCCCCTAATTAACCTGATATATAAAAACAAGATGGTAAGTACCCCGGTTACTATAAGAATATTGGTCAGGCTAAAGAAGATAAAGTAGTCCCACATATGATGGTATAGGTGCATAGTGGCCAAGAGTATGGCTACCATGGGAAAAAGCACCCAGGAGACCATGCGCTCTTTAAGGTCTTGAAAGGCTATGGCACCGAATCCTAAAATGGTGAACAGTTCCAATACCAACATTGCTAATCCTTTATGAGTTGTTTGGGATTACCGGACTCATCGATCTCCCAGACGTTGAGGACACCATCTCCATCAAAATCGGTTACAGCCTCTGCCTTTGCCTTAAAGGAAACATCAGAAGCGGTTATAATTTCATATCGGTAGTTGGCGGTACCATTTTCCTTGACGGTTTTTGGGGCAACAAAATCAAGTTCGTTCATGTCCTGTGTGAATTTGCTGTACATATACCTGTAAGTGGTCTGTGAGTTGTATAACGCTTTCAGCTGTGTTTGTGCCTCTATACTTTTTGCTTTGGAAATCAAGGGCATAAGATTGGGCAGGGCCAGCAGCAGTAAAATACCGATGATGGCCAGCACTATAAGGGTCTCTTGAAGGTTGAGTGCTGGGATTTTCCGAAGTAACGTAGCTTTTTGCATAGGTTGGCAGGTAGATTTGGTTTTTGAATAACA
>JBCDBE010000153.1:0-2539 GCA_039184365.1 Bacteroidota bacterium
GGGGAAATTACCTATAAAACATTGGTTCGTTTTTTATTCGACGACAAGAACCTCTACGTCGGTGCATTTTGCAAGGATTCCCTAGGAGTTGCGGGAATTCGTATACAGGATTTACGACGTGATTTTAGCTGGGGTGAAAACGATATTTTCGGTGTCGCTTTAGATCCCCAAAACTTAAAACAGTACGCCCAGGGGTTTCAAACCACTCCCTATGGGAACCAAAGGGATTTCCAAAATTTCAATGGAAACAACTTTGACACAGGCTGGAATACGTTATGGCGGGTCCGTACACAACGGACCGATCAGGGATTTACGGTGGAAATGGCCATCCCGTTTAAATCGCTCCGCTATAATTTACCCGAAAATGGGAATACTATAGAATTGGGTATGACCATGGTTCGATATGCCCGAAGGGAAGTCGAAGTATCCACCTTTCCTGCGATTCCTCAGTCCTTCACTCCCTATCGGATGACCTATGCTGCCAAGCTCACTGGAATAGAGGTACCACCTCCGTCTGCCAATATAAGGGTGGAACCCTATACGCTTTATCAGTACGATGAGAACAAAGCCGGAGACGTACTAACCTCAAAAGAGAGTGACCCAAAAGTGGGATTTGATGCCAAATGGGCGCTAAACCCAAAAACAGTTTTGGATCTTACGGTAAATACGGATTTTGCCCAAGCGGATGTAGATAGGGCCGTGAACAACTTGGAACGTTTCAATATTTTCTTTCCAGAACGTAGGCAATTCTTCTTAGAGAATTCCGGTATTTGGGCAGGAGGTTTGCAACAATCCATTAGACCTTTTTTTAGTAGAAGAATTGGTTTGCAAGGGAATTTTAACGCCATTCCTGCGCCTATTGATGTTGGTGCCCGCTTTACCCAACGTACCGAAAAAGACGCATTGGCGGGACTTTTTGTACGTCAGCGCGAAACGGACGGATCGGCCGGTGCCAATTTTGGGGTATTTCGATATCTAAGGAATTATGGCCGTGAAAACAATATCGGCGTAATGGTCACCCACAGATTGGATGATAGTTACGATGAGCTAAACTTGGAAAACAACAACAACACCACTATAACGGTAGATGGGCAAATACGACCCAAAAGTCAGTGGGATATTCAGTATCTCCTCTCCACCTCTATTGATGAGGCCACTGGGGAAACTGGATTTGCCGGTCGTATCTTTGCCGGGAACGATTCCAACAAATATTATTATGGTTGGGTTACCGAGTACACGGATGCCAATTACAACCCTAGAATGGGCTTTGTGCGGCAGACCAATGTAATTCGGCATAACCCAGGGGGGTATTTTGTATGGAGGCCTAAAAAAACCAACTGGATACGTAGATGGGATCCCGGGATGTTTGTCAATTACTTGCACGATGCTACGGATCCCACACAATTTCAACAAGCTAGCCTGTACATTTTTCCAGTGTTCACATGGTTTAAGGATAATAGTTTTTTTGAAATTTCAACCACACCCACCTGGCAGAACATCAACTTTGACTTTGCCCCACTGGGATTGCAAATAGCTCAGGACAATTATTATTATACCCGCTATTTGGTGCAGTACAATACCGATTTATCCAAAAAATGGTCCGGAGATATCGGTTATAATTTTGGTAGTTTTTACAACGGAACCCGAAATACGATCAATACGGCGGCTCGCTTTGCTCCTATCCCCCATGCAGCGCTTGCCTTGGAATATGAACATAATACCATCAAAGACGTTGGGATTGATGAATCCAATCTTAGCACGAATCTCTATTCGGCAAATTTGCGATTGGCCCTAAATCCCAGGCTTCAGCTATCCACATTCTATCAATACAATAGCTTTGATGAGCAAGGACGTTGGAATGTACGAATGAGTTGGGAATATATGCCGCTCTCCTTTGTATATCTGGTATTCAATGATACGCAAACAGATATTTTTGATCCTGTTCAGAGTACAAGGCAGTTCATTGGTAAAATTACCTTTTTGAAGCAATTCTAAGAAAGATGTATTCCGCTTTGATACTGATTATGCAAGATTTATAAGGATTATGAAAAATAGAAGAACATTCCTAAAAAATACAATTCTAGGCTCTTTGGCTTTGGGCTATACCGGTACCTTCTTACATGGGGGGTTACGTCTGGAGAATCCCATGATGGTGCCCGAGACCTATAATCCCTGGATAGAGTTATCAAGAAGTGCATACCTCAGAAATGCCAAACTTATTTCTGAGAAAGCTAACAACAAGGGTATTTTAGCGGTGCTTAAGAACAATGCTTACGGTTTGGGGGATGTGGAGGTTGCCCAGATATTGGATGAAAGTCCTTTTGTACATGGTTTTGCTCTGGTAAACGATAAACGGTGCCTGGCATTAAGGACACATGGTGTTAAAAAAGCCATTTTGTTGATGGGTGATTTTGACGAAGATTTAGGTCTTGAATTGGTTCAAAACAACATCACCTTGAGCGCCTTTTCAATGGAATCCACTGAGAAAATCATCAGACTGGCTTCAATTTATAGTGGACAGGTTTTGGTTGAATTGTAC
>JBCDBE010000154.1:0-2273 GCA_039184365.1 Bacteroidota bacterium
AGAAAAACAGGGAATTAAAGGAAATCAATATTGCCAATTACAAAATCATCAATTACCAAAGGGATACGGTTTACCTAGATACTTCATTGACCATTCAGAAGGAATACAAGTATAATTATTTAAGAAGGGATGATTTTGAATTGATGCCGTTCAGTAATATAGGGCAACCTTACAATAGTTTGGGGGTTACCTTTAAAGAGCACAACTTCTATCCCAAGCTCGGTGCTCGGGCTAGACATTTTGGTTTTTTTGAAATGGAGGACGTCAACTACTATAATGTAGCCACCCCAATGACCGAACTATTTTTTAAAACTACCTTGGAGCAAGGTCAATTGTTGGATGCAAAGTTGGCCCTGAATACTTCGGAACGGTTTAATTTTTCCCTGGCATACATAGGGTTTCGTTCCTTGGGAAAATATGAGTTTGATGAAGCGGAATCAGGACGCTTTAGGACCACCTTTAACTATGTGACCCGAAATAATAGATATATGGTGCGCGGGCATTATGCCGCGCAAAATTTAGACGGGGAAGAAAATGGGGGGCTTCTGGACAAAGAACTGCAGTTTGAATCCGGTGATGAAGATTTCCTGGACCGTTCCAGAATTGACGTTGTTTTTCAAGATGCCAGAAACAGTGTGGTGAGCAAACGTTATTTTTTGGACCATCAGTTCAATTTGGTAAGGCCAAGAAAGGATTCCATTAAAACGCGGTCCACTTTATTGGCCATTGGGCACCAATTTAACTATGAAACCAAATTTTACCAGTTTAACCAAACTACTACCAGCACAAGGTTTGGTGATGAGGTTTTGGAAACACCCATTGATGATAAAGCTTCATTACGGACCATGTTCAATCAGGTCTCCGCTAATTTTTCCAATAAAACACTGGGAAGGGTTTCAGGAAGTCTTAATTTTTATAATTATGACTACTCGTTCAGAAGTTTGTTTATATTGCCTGAGGAAACCATACCCAATCAGTTGGAAGGTTCGGAAATTGCTGTGGGCGGAGATTATTGGAACAGGATCGGGCCTTTGGAGCTTCAGGGAAAGGTCAGATATAATTTATCTGGGGATTTAAGTGGAACGCTCTTTGATGCCCGTGCGAGCTATGCCATTAATGAAAAGAATACCGTTTTTGGTTCCATCTATGGATCTTCAAGATTACCTAATTTTAATTTTCTTTTGTACCAAAGTGATTATAGAACTTTCAATTGGTTCAATCTGGACACTTTTGGGAAACAAAGGGTTCAAAGTGTGGAAGGAGGGTTTGATTCCAACTTTCTAGGAAAGTTATCAGTGCATTATTCCGTTTTGGACAATTACACCTTTTTTGGACTGGATGAAGGTGCGGTTACTGATGCGGAAGCTTCCCTAGGGGAAGAGGAGACCATTGATGAAACATTGCTTTCATTTGTTAAGCCCGATCAGGCCACCGGTAATGTAAATCACTTAAAAGTCAAATATGAAAAGGAAATTAGATGGCGAAAATGGGCATTGAACAATACTATAATGTATCAGAATGTCTCCCAAGAATCCAATGTTCTTAATGTGCCGGATTTGGTTACAAGAAATACCCTGTACTTTTCAAGTGATGTCTTTAAGAAAGCCATGTATATCCAGACAGGGGTTACCTTTAAATATTTTACGGCCTATAATATGAACGGATACCATCCTTTATTATCGGAGTTTTATGTCCAAAATCGTGAGGAGTTGGGGGGATTTCCTTTGATCGACTTTTTTATCAATGCCAGAGTGAGGCAGACCCGTATTTATTTAAAGGCAGAACATTTGAATACGATATGGAGCAAGGAATATAATTTTTACGCTGCCCCAAACTATCCATATCGGGATTTTGTCATCAGATTTGGATTGGTCTGGAATTTCTTTTCCTAAAATTTTGTTAGTTTTCATGAATTAATGGTTGATTTTCAATCTATTGCTTGAAAGGTTGTGAAAAAGGTGAATTTTCTTCTTCACTATTTTGTGTGATGAGAATAACCTTTCTATATTTGCACCCGCTTTGCAGGTAATGTGGGGTGGATTTCCTGGAAAAAGAGGGTGTCCCTTGAGGGGCATTTTTGGTGAAAAAGGGAAGAAGTTCATAGGCATATTGACAATACGACAGCGTAGAAATTGAACAAGAACCATTTTGAAGCTTGGGAGCGGGTTTCTGTTGTTCGTCCCGGATAGTTATATAGGTACTATTACGGTACAACGATGGAGAGTTTGATCCTGGCTCAGGATGAACGCTAGCGGCAGGCCTAACACATGCAA
>JBCDBE010000155.1:0-2260 GCA_039184365.1 Bacteroidota bacterium
ACCAATCCGATAATAACTGACGCTTTGGGGAATCAAGAGTTCTCTGATATCAGGGGGTTAAGTGATTTCTATAGAGAGGTCCTAAAGCAAAAGGGACATTCCCAAGTTTTATACAGGGAAAGCAATCGCCAATTTACCATTATTTCCCACCATCTAGACAAAAAGGTAAGGGAGTTGCAATTGGCCCTTAATGTTGGTGCTGACCGGGTGAAAATTGGAGGTAAGATTTATGATGCAAAGGACAATGCATTTTATAAAATCTATGCTGATTTGGTTTGTACCGAGAATTTTAGCTTAAATTGACCTATGAAGAAAATTCGAAAAGTTTGAGTTCAAAACTGAAAAATGTGAAGCTGTTCCTTTAAGATTAATGAGCCAAACCAACACCAAAGCCCTTACTTTTTTTCAGCGCATACCCCATGCGATAACCATGTTGTTTGGTATCATAGTATTGGTGACCATTTTAACCTATCTGTTGCCGGCCGGCTCTTATGAGCGGGTTTTGGTGGATGGTCGAAGTACCGTGGTGCCCAATTCCTATACAACAATTGCTTCTACTCCGGTTGGAATCCTGGATATGTTCAAGGCCATTCCCCTCGGTTTCAAAGCCGCGGTAGAAATTATTTTTATCGTACTGTCTGGAGGGATTATGTTTGGTTTTATGGAAAAATCGAAGGCTGTTGAGAATGCCGTGGGAACCTTGGTGAAGAAATTGGGTTTGGAGAAAAAGCATATGATCATCGTGATCATGACCTTTATTTACGGAATTCTCGGAGTTGCGGTTGGTTACGAGAACAATATTGCCATGGTACCGATTGCGGCAGTGCTTAGTCTTGCCTTGGGAGGGGATTTAATTTTGGCAGCAGGCATTTCCGTAGGCGCAATGACCATTGGATTTGGGTTGTCTCCAATTAACCCATACACTGTTGGAACGGGACACAAAATTGCCGAACTTCCGATGTTTTCAGGATCTTTGCTGAGAAGTGCACTTTGTTTTGTGGCCTTGTCCATTATGGCCTACCACAATGTGCGCTACTTCAAAAAGATAACCTTGAACCCAAATAAAAGTCTGGGCCAAGGTCTGGATATTAGTAACCTGACATTGTCCAAGCCTTTGCAAGACTATGGATTGAGTAGGCAAAACTGGATGGTTATTTCCATATTTGTCCTGGGATTGCTGGTGGTGCTCTATGGGGTTTTCAATCTAGGTTGGTACATCAATGAGCTTTCCGCAATTTTCCTAATGGTGGCCTTTCTATCCGGTTTGGTGTCAAGAATGAGTGCCACCACAATGAGTGAGACGGTGTTGAAGTCGGTGGGATTGGCTGCTCCCGGCGCATTTATGGTCGGTTTTGCCACTTCCATAAAGGTGCTCATGGAAATGGGGAATATTGGTGATACTATTTCGCACCAGCTTTCAATGGCTTTGCAGGGCTTGCCATTATATGCCTCGGCCATTTGTATGTCCATCTCCCAGACCGTGATCAACTTTTTCATTCCTTCGGGTAGCGGACAGGCCCTGGCTACTTTGCCCGTGATGCTTACGCTTGGCGAGTCCTTGGGTCTAACCAGGCAAATTACCATTCTGGCATTTCAAATTGGGGATGGGATATCCAATCTTGTAAACCCTACTTTGGGAGGACTGATTGCGATGTTGAGTATGTGTAGGGTAC
This sequence comes from Bacteroidota bacterium, assembly GCA_039184365.1. Taxonomy (GTDB): domain Bacteria; phylum Bacteroidota; class Bacteroidia; order Flavobacteriales; family Flavobacteriaceae; genus Croceivirga. Next base: position 1,674 of record JBCDBE010000155.1, read on the forward strand.
CCATAGACCGATGGATCCGCTTTATTTTTCCTGTATTGATAAGTCTATTGTGCATTGCCATTTTGGCTTTGGTGGTGGCGGTAGCAATTAATTATAGCTAATATGACTGTTGAAAATATCCTTGCCAAACTCGTCTCATTTCCCGTGCTGGGGGGTGAGAGCAATTTAAGTATCATTCATTGGATAAAGGAATATATTGAAACTTTTGGGACTGAGGTAAACTTGCTGCCCAATGTGGAAGGGAACAAGGCATCGCTCCATTGCCGAATTGGACCGGATGTAGATGGTGGTGTTATCCTTTCGGGCCACTCGGATGTTGTCCCGGTTGAGGGTCAGGAATGGACCACAGATCCATTTGTGCTAACGGATAAAGGGGATGGAAAACTGTATGGTAGAGGTTCCTGTGATATGAAAGGTTTTATCGCTTGCTGTTTGGCCGTACTACCTCAGATGGTCAAGGCGGACTTGAAAAAACCCATCTATTTTGCCTTTTCGTATGATGAGGAGGTAGGTTGTTTGGCTGGGCCTGAACTTGCCAAAACCCTAAAAACTTATTATAACGAAACACCTAAATATGCCATTATTGG
>JBCDBE010000156.1:0-2104 GCA_039184365.1 Bacteroidota bacterium
ACCTATGCCATTGTCTTTATTGAATTGCATTAAACTTTGAAATGGTCACCGTTCCAGAAACAATCTTATTGTTGATATCAACGCCATTAAAATTTCCTTCGACCCCTTCGTTTTTGTCAATGAACTCCATCGCGTTGAAGTACACCGATATTTTTTGCAGATGAAACATTCCGGAAACGGAAAAATCAAGATGTAAGATCTGCCCCTTGTTCAGAACCATAACCTTGTCCTCTTCTACAATAATGGAACCATTTAAACTTAAGATGTTGTAATGGTATTTTTCTATCTTGATTTTGAGCACATGTTGTTTCCCATCCAAGTTGAATTCAAAGTTGAAATCCCCGGCCGATTTGGTCAGGATCTGTGCATAGGGACTTTTTTTTGAAAACCGAAGAGGGTTTTTTCTGATGTTACTTTCCACCACCAACCTGACTTTGTTCAATTCTTGGCAAATGATGGGGTCATAAGATTTATCGTTTACTTCTTCTTCTATCCCTGCTTTGGTATCATATTTTTTCAAGATCATTTTCCCTGCAATGGCACGGTCATATTTATCAAAACCAGAATACGTTCCCGTAAGGTAGTGCCGTTCGTTCGGAGATGATTTTCCAATAAAGAAAATGAATTTGGCACCTTCACTTTTTTTGTCTCCGACAAAATATTTGGTGTCAAAATGGGCAAAATCCTCACTTTGATTGATGGTTCCATAAAACGTGTATACCCCTGGTGAACCATCATTATCTGCATATACATAGATCATTTCTACGGTTTTCCAATCGTTATATATGATGACCTGACCTTTGTTCATCTTGTTATCCTCCCCAAAATAGTAGCACACATAGTAATGATCGATCAAGCTGCCCCTTTTGTTGAGTAGGTCATGTTGCTTATCACGCTGTTTTGTTGTAAACAAGCCACTTTCAACAAATTCAATAACATCCCTATATCCTAAATAATTGAAAAATAGCGATCGGTATTCCCTGCTTATTTTTATGACGGGCTTGCCTGATGATGCCTCCCTAAGCTTGTTGTATAGATACTTGCCATTGACATACCCCCTAAGAATCAATTCCAGGTCATTTTTTAGATTGGCTAGTTCAGCATTGTAATTTCCAAAGCCATATAATTGGGAATCATTGTACTTTCCCTCTATTTTATGGGATTCCTTAAAATGCGCAATGACCCGTTCCAGGAGAACGGTAAATACCTTCTTGGTCAACAACAAGGTTTCGCCATCATTCCTTTTTAATAAATTTTCCATAATTTTCCTAAAAATTAAAATGGAATTACTAAAATATAATTTATAATTTGGAAAAAAAAATTAGGAAAATAACCCCATATATATTTAACCAACTAACTTATAACAGATAATTCATGCTACGATCAGTTCTATTACTAAGTATGTTAATTCCTTTTTGCTGTTTTCCCCAAGATATAGAGGTCAGCGGCAAGGTTCAATCTACCGAAGGCCCACTTTTGGGCGTGTCGGTAATCGAACAAGGGACTACTAATGGTACCACTACGGATTTTAAGGGAAATTATGCCATTCGGGTAAGCTCAGGAGCCACCCTGGTCTTTTCATACCTTGGATTTAAGACCCAAGAAATCACCGCTGCCGGTGGTTCTTTAAATGTGACCATGGAAGAAGATGCTTCCCAACTTGAAGAAGTGGTGGTACGGGGATTTGACAATGTTGTGGGCAGGGCAAGGCGCCGTGCAGAATCCGTTCAATCCATTCCGGAATCGGTGGTCACATTTACGTCACAGGCAATAGAGACCAAAGGTATAACCAACGTGCAGACTTTTGCCGATCAAATTCCAAATGTAAATTTTACGACCTCGCAGAATATCGGTAACAATTTTATCACTGTCAGGGGAATTTCCCATATTAGAAATGGTGAATCACCAATAGCATTCGTAATAGATGGTGTGACCTTACCGGATCCCAATCTCATCAATCAAGAATTATTCGATCTGGCCTTGATTGAGATTGTAAAGGGACCCCAAGGGGCACTTTACGGTAGAAACGCCATTGCGGGTGCCATCAACATCGTAACCAATGAACCCACCAATACTTCAAGAAATAAGATTCAGTTTGGGTATG
>JBCDBE010000157.1:0-2016 GCA_039184365.1 Bacteroidota bacterium
ATATCCTGGTTTTCAGTATTGGCAATACTTCTCTCCTGCATGGGATTATTTGCCTTGGCCTCCTATACTATGGCTCATAGAACAAAGGAAATTGGTATACGAAAGGTCAATGGCGCAACGATTACCCAAATTCTCACGCTGCTGAACAAAGATTTTATAAAATGGGTGGCATTGTCTTTTGTCATTGCCATTCCGATATCGTGGCTTGCGCTTAGCCAATGGCTTCAGGGCTTTTCGGAAAGAACCACGCTCAGTTGGTGGGTATTTGCGCTTGCGGGTGTTGGGGCTCTGGTTATAGCGCTCATCACGGTCAGTTGGCAGAGTTTTAGAACGGCAGTAGTAAATCCAGTAGAAGTCTTAAGGGACGAATAATCAATCAAAAAACAAATCATCATGCTTAAAAGCTATATTAAAATCGCCTTTCGGAACCTCTTCAAAAACAAAACCTATTCATTCATCAATATTGGAGGATTGGCCTTCGGCCTGGCGGTATCCATGCTTATAGGGCTATGGATACAGGACGAAACTGCTTTCAACACCAATTTTAAAAACTATGACCGAATTGCCCAGGTGTTGATAAACAAAACCAACAATGGGGAAGTGGGAACTCGATATACCCTACCCTACCCCTTAGCGGATGAGTTACGGAATGTTTATGCCGATGATTTCAACTATGTGGTCATGAGTTCATTTCCTGGTGACAATGTGCTTTCCTATCTGGAAAAAAACTTAAATGAACATGGGGCCTTTATGGAGAAAGATGCACTCCGTTTGTTCTCATTTAATATGCTAAAGGGAAACCATAATGCACTCAACGAGCCCAATTCCATTGTGCTATCCGCCTCTGCCGCAAAGGCATTCTTTGGTAATGAAGATCCCTTGGGAAAAACCATGAAGTTGAACAACGATGCCGTGGTTACAGTAAGAGGTGTTTTTGAGGATTTGCCCTCCAATGCAAATGTATTTGAGGCACTTGGGGCTTTTTCAGAATCCAAAAGGATTGATTTCGTTGCCCCATGGGACCTCTACGTATCCATGTATGAATGGGTAAAAATCGCACGCGATCGAAAACTATGGGACAACAATTCCTATCAAATCTATGTGGAAATAGCCAATGGTTCTACGATGGCTTCCATAAATGAAAAAATAAAGAATACCCTTTACAGCCATGTGCCCGAGGTCACGCAAAAAACCGATCCCCAAATTTTTCTCCATCCCATGAAAGACTGGCATTTACGGTCAAGCTTTAAGAATGGGGTATCCCATGGAGGGGGCATTCAATATGTTCGCATGTTCGGTATTATCGGTCTCTTTGTTTTGCTCCTTGCCTGTATCAATTTTATGAACCTAAGTACGGCAAGGGCACAGAAACGGGCCAAAGAAGTGGGAATACGTAAAACAGTGGGCTCAAACAAAAACCAACTGATAGGTCAATTTTTATTTGAATCCCTATTGGTAACATTTTGCGCTTTTATCCTTGCTTGTGCCTTAATTGGTTTGCTTTTACCCGTATTCAACCCCTTGGCGGAAAAACAGATTGTATTTCCTTTTGCAAAACCCCTATTTTGGATTGTTGGATTGGGTTTGGTAATGATTACAAGCCTCTTGGCCGGAAGTTATCCTGCTCTTTATCTTTCCGCGTTCCGACCTGTAAAGGTCTTGAAGGGAACAATCAGTGCCGGTAAATCAGCGGTATCGTTCCGTAAGGTTTTGGTCGTAGTACAATTTACGGTTTCCATCATTTTGGTTTCTGGAACGATGGTGGTCAATCAGCAGATACAACATTCAAAAAATCGTCCAATAGGTTATGACAAAAATGGATTGGTAATGATGGAGAAGACCACGAACGAATTTGAAGGCAAGTATAATGTACTTCGGGAGGCCTTTAAAAAGAGTGGGGCGGTTGTGGAAATGGCAGAATCTTCAAGTCCAATGACCGAGGTGTGGCATAGTTACGGCGGCTATGATTGGGAAGGCAAGGACCCTAATTTTATTACCAATATTGTTGCTTTTTTC